>CANCJZ010000140.1 GCA_947378465.1 Flavobacteriaceae bacterium | reverse complement strand
AGCTAAAACTTACGAAGCAATCGTTAAAGGAGAAACTATGCCAGAACCAGGATTGCCAGAATCATTCAATGTATTAATGCATGAATTGAAAGGTCTTGGTCTAGACATCAGATTAGAAGAATAGATTTTATGTTTGAAACTTCAGGTTGCATTTTGCAAGCCTGAAGTTTTCAACATCAATCAAATATTAATAAATTAAGTTTTTAAGGATTTATACCCGTAACCCGTTCCGATTTTTTATTAAAGCCTTTTAGGTTTTTATAACTAGCACTTCAAAAGTTTTGTTTGAGGTTTAGAGAAGTAATTCGAGGTAGTAGCTTGATGGTTTTAATCTTAATATTGAGAGCAAAACCATAAATCTAAAAATCAATTTTTAATTGCAATAAATCAATAGTAAAAACTATGATGAATAATAGAAATAATAAAGATAATAAACCCTCTGGAATTAAGAGATTTGACAAAATTACTATTGGATTAGCTTCTCCAGAGTCTATTTTGGCAGAGTCTAGAGGTGAGGTTTTAAAACCTGAAACCATCAATTATAGAACTCACAAACCTGAGCGTGATGGTCTTTTCTGTGAAAGAATTTTCGGTCCAGTAAAAGATTTCGAATGTGCTTGTGGTAAATACAAACGTATCCGTTATAAAGGGATTGTTTGTGACCGTTGTGGAGTAGAAGTAACTGAGAAAAAAGTACGTCGTGATAGAGTAGGACACATCAACTTGGTAGTGCCTATTGCTCATATCTGGTACTTCCGTTCACTTCCAAACAAAATCGGTTATATTCTTGGCTTACCTTCTAAGAAATTAGATATGATTATCTACTACGAAAGATATGTAGTAATCCAAGCAGGTATCGCTAAAAGTTTAGAAGGCGATTCATTACAAAGATTGGACTTTTTAACTGAAGAAGAATATCTAAATATCTTAGATACTCTTCCAATGGAAAACCAATATTTGGATGATTCTGATCCTAATAAGTTTATTGCTAAAATGGGTGCTGAGTGTATCATGGACTTATTAGCAAGAACTAATTTAGATACCTTGTCGTATGAGTTGCGTCACGCAGCTAATAACGAGACTTCTAAACAAAGAAAAACAGAAGCTTTAAAAAGATTACAAGTAGTTGAATCATTCCGTGATTCAAATAAAAATAGAGAGAATCGTCCTGAATGGATGATCCTTAAAGTAATTCCAGTTATTCCACCAGAATTGCGTCCATTAGTGCCTCTTGATGGAGGTCGTTTCGCAACTTCGGATTTGAATGACTTGTACCGTAGAGTAATCATCAGAAACAATCGTTTGAAAAGATTGATGGAGATCAAAGCTCCTGAAGTAATCTTGAGAAATGAAAAACGTATGTTGCAAGAATCTGTAGATTCATTATTTGACAACACTCGTAAAGCTTCTGCGGTTAAAACAGAATCAAACAGACCATTAAAATCGTTATCGGACTCATTAAAAGGGAAACAAGGTCGTTTCCGTCAAAACTTATTGGGTAAACGTGTGGATTATTCTGCTCGTTCGGTAATTGTTGTGGGACCTGAAATGAAATTGTTCGAATGTGGTCTTCCTAAAGATATGGCTGCTGAATTGTACAAACCATTCGTTATTCGTAAATTAATCGAAAGAGGAATTGTTAAAACAGTGAAGTCGGCTAAGAAAATAATCGACAAAAAAGAGCCAGTAGTTTGGGATATCCTTGAAAATGTAATCAAAGGTCACCCAGTATTACTTAACCGTGCTCCTACGTTGCACCGTTTGGGAATCCAAGCGTTCCAACCTAAGTTGATTGAAGGAAAAGCAATTCAATTACACCCATTAGTGTGTACGGCGTTCAACGCGGATTTCGATGGGGATCAGATGGCAGTTCACTTGCCATTAGGACCAGAAGCAATCCTTGAAGCGCAATTGTTAATGTTGGCCTCTCACAATATCTTGAACCCTGCTAACGGAGCGCCAATCACGGTGCCTTCTCAGGACATGGTATTGGGTCTGTACTACATGACCAAAGAACGTTTGTCAACTCCTGAAATGACTATTAAAGGGCAAGACTTAACTTTCTATTCTGCGGAAGAAGTGAACATCGCTTTGAACGAAGGTAGATTAGAAGTAAATGCTCGTGTTAAAATCAGAACTAAAGATTTTAATGAAAACGGAGAATTAGTTTATAAAATTATTCAAACCACTGCTGGACGTGTATTATTTAATGAAGTAGTACCAGAAGCAGCAGGTTATATAAATGAAGTATTAACAAAAAAATCTTTACGTGATATTATTGGAAAAATCTTGTCGGTAACAAATGTTCCTACAACGGCTGCCTTCCTTGATGACATGAAAGATTTAGGTTATAAAAATGCATTCCGCGGTGGATTGTCGTTCTCTTTGGGAGATATTAAAATTCCAGAGCAAAAAACACAATTGATTGCTGATGCAAGAGAGCAAGTAGAAGGAATTTCGATGAACTATAACATGGGTCTTATCACGAACAATGAAAGATACAACCAGGTTATTGATATTTGGACTTCAGCGAATGCTCAATTGACCGAGTTAGCAATGAAAAACATTAGAGAAGACCAACAAGGATTCAACTCGGTGTATATGATGCTTGACTCTGGAGCAAGGGGATCTAAAGAACAGATTCGTCAGTTAACTGGTATGCGTGGTTTGATGGCTAAGCCTAAAAAATCAACTGCTGGTGGTGGTGAAATTATTGAAAACCCGATCCTTTCGAACTTTAAAGAAGGTTTATCGATCTTAGAATACTTTATCTCTACCCACGGGGCTCGTAAAGGTCTTGCGGATACCGCTCTTAAAACAGCGGATGCGGGATACTTGACACGTAGATTACATGACGTTTCTCAAGACGTTATTGTAAACTCTGTAGATTGTGGAACATTGAGAGGTATTGAGGTTTCAGCTTTAAAGAAAAACGAGGAAATCGTGGAAACTTTAGGAGAAAGAATCTTAGGACGTGTTGCCTTACAAGATGTAATCAACCCATTAACAAACGACGTATTAGTTCACTCAGGAGAGCAAATTACAGAAGCAATTGTTAAAGCTATCGAAGAATCGCCACTTGAAAAAGTAGAAGTTCGTTCGCCTTTAACTTGTGAAGCTCAAAAAGGAATCTGTGCTAAATGTTATGGTCGTAACCTTGCTACAGGAAAAATGACTCAAAAAGGTGAAGCTGTTGGAGTAATCGCAGCACAATCTATTGGAGAGCCAGGTACACAGTTAACGCTACGTACTTTCCACGTTGGAGGGGTTGCTGGAGGTGTTTCTGAAGAATCAAGCATTGTTGCTCGTTTCGGAGGTCGTCTTGAAATCGAAGATTTAAAAACTGTAGTAGGAGAAGATGGTGAAGGAAACAAAGTGGATATCGTTGTTTCTCGTTCTACTGAGTTGAAATTAATCGACGAAAAAACTGGAATATTATTAAGTACACATAACATCCCTTACGGTTCTAGTATCTTTGTAAAAGATGCTCAATCCGTTGCTAAAGGTGAAGTAATCTGTAAATGGGATCCATATAACGGGGTAATTGTTTCTGAATTTACAGGAAAAATTGCTTACGAAGACTTAGAGCAAGGACAATCATTCATGGTTGAAATTGATGAGCAAACTGGATTCCAAGAAAAAGTAATTTCTGAAGGTAGAAATAAAAAATTAATCCCAACCTTATTGGTATATGGTAAAGATGGTGAATTAATTCGTTCGTACAACTTACCAGTAGGTGCCCACCTTATGGTTGAAGATGGAGAGAAAATTAAAGCAGGTAAGATCCTTGTTAAAATTCCTCGTCGTTCTTCTAAAGCTGGGGATATCACCGGAGGTCTTCCTAGAATTACAGAGTTGTTAGAAGCTCGTAATCCTTCGAACCCTGCAGTAGTTTCTGAAATTGATGGAGTGGTTTCTTTTGGAAAAATCAAAAGAGGTAACCGTGAAATCATTATTGAATCTAAATTTGGTGAGGTTAAGAAATATTTAGTGAAACTTTCAAGTCAAATCTTGGTTCAAGAAAATGACTTTATCAAGGCAGGGGTACCATTGTCTGACGGAGCAATTACTCCAGATGATATTTTGAGAATCCAAGGACCATCAGCGGTTCAACAGTACTTGGTAAACGAAATTCAAGAGGTTTACCGTCTACAAGGGGTAAAAATCAACGACAAGCACTTTGAAGTTGTTATTCGTCAAATGATGCGTAAAGTAAGAGTAGAAGATCCAGGAGATACTTTATTCTTAGAAGAGCAATTAATTCACACTAGTGATTTCATTTATGAAAATGACAAGCTATACGGAATGAAAGTGGTAGAAGATGCTGGGGACTCTCAGAACTTAAAACCTGGACAAATCGTATCGCCACGTGAATTAAGAGACGAAAACTCTTTATTGAAACGTAATGATCAGAATTTAGTAGTCGCTCGTGATGTAATCACTGCTACAGCAACTCCAGTATTACAAGGTATTACTAGAGCTTCGCTTCAAACTAAATCGTTCATCTCGGCAGCATCGTTCCAGGAAACTACTAAAGTATTAAACGAAGCAGCAGTAGCTGGTAAAGTAGATACCTTAGAAGGATTGAAAGAAAATGTAATTGTAGGACACAGAATTCCTGCAGGTACAGGTATGAGAGATTACGATCACATTATCGTTGGATCAAAAGATGATTATAACGAAATGATGGCTAACAAAGAAGAATACGTATATTAATTATGAGTGATTCAAACAACCCACAACCAGGGCAAATTAATATAGAACTGGATGAAAAAGTAGCTGAAGGAATTTATTCTAATTTGGCCATTATCAACCATTCACAGTCGGAATTTGTGGTGGATTTTGTAACCATCATGCCAGGTGTTCCAAAGTCGAAAGTGAAGTCGAGAATTATCCTAACGCCTCAACACGCAAAACGATTGTTGCATGCTTTAGGAGAAAACATTCATCGATTTGAAGTGGCTCACGGTGAGATATCAGAATCTGATCAACCGCAAATGCCTTTAAACTTTGGTCCTACTGGACAAGCATAATACAAAAGAGGTTGCCCGTTACGGCAACCTCTTTTTTTTATTCCTTTATCTATTTATAGCATAGAGGAGATTTAGTTATTTAGGGCAATTTCCCTTTCATTTGAGGAATCTTTGGTTCCTCGTTTCCGATAAATGCTAACGCTTTTGGAGCGTTATTTTGGAGATTTTCTTGGTTTTTTACGTTCACTTTTTCTAACTCCACCAGCCATCTCATACTCTGAGCTGTCGGCGCCGAATTTACTTTTCACACCTAGAAGTACTTTCTCATTCCAATCTCTAAGGATTCGGATTTGATCAACACATCCATTATACAAATCATCTACAATGCTTAACTGCGTGTTATAGGCGCTAACTTTAGCGTCTGTGCTGTCAATTACTGTTTCATACTCCGCAAGGGTTATACCGTTGCCTAAATCCAGCGTAGGTGAGATACTTTTTGCACCTGCTGCTCGCGTCTTCGCTTTTTCAAGGTCAGGGACACGTTCTAATTTTTTTCGTGCCATCTTTTTCCAATTTTTTATTAATACTCAGTTAAAAATTCAAATTTCATGCCGCAAATACCGTGCTATATCACTGGTTGTCAATGTTAAAATTTTATTTTTGGCTTCTTTTTTTAATGTTTTTTTTAAAAAACACAATAAACAAGTTTTTATGTCAGCTTTTTGGTTGGAAAAACTTTATTTTGAGTGTTGAATTTGAATAGTTTAGCTTGTTGTTTTGTCAGTGTCATAAAGTGCATTGTTATGCTCTTTTTTTAAAAAAAATACAGCTATATTGATTAGATTCTAAAATAGTTCACGTTATAGAGTAATGAGAACTACTTACGCTATAACTAGTTCACGTTATAGAGTAATGAGAACTACTTACGCTATAACTAGTTCACGTTATAGAGTAATGAGAACTACTTACGCTATAACTAGTTCACTGCAAGGCTTACATAGTTCTCTGTACTCTATACATAGTTCACTGCAAGGCTTACATAGTTCACTGCACTCTATACATAGTTCACTGCAAGGCTTACAGAGTTCTCTGTACTCTATACATAGTTCACTGTAAGGCTTACAGAGTTCTCTGTACTCTATGCATAGTTCACATTATAGTGTACAGAGAACTATTTTCTATAAAAGGAGGGTTGTCTATTTTATATAAAAAACAAGCGTAGTTTTATTTTATTTAAAATAAAAAGCATCCAATTGAAATACAATTGGCTATTGAATTATTGCAGCTATTTTATTTTAAAAAAAACAAAAAACGATTACCTACTGAAATTATTTTTTTTCAATTAAAAAGGCAAACACTATTTATTGTTAAAAAAAGTCAAAATAGGGGATCGGATTGAAAACCTTGCTTGATAAAGGCTTTACTTTTAGGGGTTGATTTATTAATATAAAATACACATTAATGCAATACTGATTTAATATATAAGCATTTTAGTTACTTGTAAATTAACGTATTAATAACTGTATAGTGATAGGTTTATAAAACTGTTAGGATATTTTTACTACCAATAATTATAAACATTTATTAATGAAATCAAATTTACTAATTCAAAGTAAGCAGTTTAATTTTCCCTCCATTTTGGATGGAAATTCTATTGCTTTTAGTAAAATTATCGGACGGCGATTAAGTACGCTGTTGTTAATTTTGGGATTGTTTGTGATGCCTTCTCTAGGTTTTTCTCAAACAGTACTGTATTCTACCAATTTTGGTACAAGTGGAACCACTTTACCAACCGGTTGGGCTGCTAGTGGAGGAGCTTCGGCTAACATTCAAGTTAGTTCGACTTCTGTGTCGTCAACTTACACTACTCCTATTAGTTTTTCAGCGGGGAATAACCTTTCTGATGGAGCATCATCTCCAATTACGGGTACCGCTGTGGCGACTCTTTCTGGGCAGGTGAATACCGTTGGTTATACGAGTATTCAACTTTCATTTGGGTACAGAATTAGTTCGGCTTCTTATACCGCTACTACCACTTTAGATTGGAGTGCTGATGGAACCACTTGGAATTCTATTGCTTTAGGAACTTTATCAACTTCAGGTAGTTGGGCGGCAATTAATGGCGGTAGCTGGATTGCCTTGCCTGCAGGTGCTCAAGGACAAAGTAACTTACGATTCCGTTTTACATTTGTAAGAACCACTACGGGTGGTAACCTTAGAATTGATGATTTCACCGTTAGAGGGAATTCTTCTCCTACTATTGTAGGAGCAGCGACTACATCAGCATTTACTACAACTTATGGAACTGCTTCAACGGCTCAAAATTTTACTGTTTCAGGTTCTAATTTATCGGCTAATTTAGTCGCTACTGCACCTGCTGGATTTGAAGTTTCAGCGGATGGAACGACTTATGGATCTACTGCTACATTTACTCAAACTTCGGGAGCTGCAAGTGGTACTTTAAGAGTGCGTTTGTCCTCTACTGCGACTCCTGGAACGTACAATTCCAAAGCAATTGTATTAAGTTCAACAGGAGCTACTTCGGCTTCTATTACAACTCCTGCTACTGGAAATAGTGTGGCTACTAAAGCCTTGACTGTAGCAAGTCCAGCAGTGACTTCTAAAGTATATGATGGGACTACCAATGCTACTATAACAGGATCCCTTACAGGTATTGTAGGTAGTGATGCAGTGACACTTAACGGTACTGGTACTTTTGCTTCGTCAGCAGTGGGTACTTGGGCCGTAACTTCAACCGCTACTTTGGGTGGTGCTAATGCAAGTTATTATACTTTAACACAACCGACAGGTTTAACAGGGGTTATTCAACCTGCTTCGAATCCAACCATTTCTGGTGGTACTACTACTGCGGCTTTTACTACTACTTATGGTACGAGTTCAGCGAGTCAAAGTTTTGCTATTTCAGGAACCAATTTAACGGACAATATTGTTGCGACTGCTCCAACAGGATTTGAAATTTCAGCGGATGGAACTTCCTATACTACTTCTTTGACTTATGTTCAAACAAGTGGGACTGCAAGTGGAACCCTTTATATTCGTTTAACTGCTACTGCTAATGCAGGAGCTTACAATAATCAAAATATTGTACTTTCATCAACAGGAGCTTCTAGTGTGT
>CANCJZ010000139.1 GCA_947378465.1 Flavobacteriaceae bacterium | reverse complement strand
AGTATTTGTATCTTTAGTGTTTGATGTAAAACAAAAAAACCACTTGTATTACAAGTGGTTCTTTCAACAAATTAAAAACTGAAATTAAAAACAATAATTATTTTCGGCTACAAGTTTAGTAGTGATTGTTTCTCTTAATCCTACAATATTTGGCATATTGGTGTATTTAGTAAAACGACGTAATCCCATCAACATCATACGTTGTTCATCGCCTTCTGCAAATGAGATAATACTTTCTTTACCTTTTAAAGTAACCACATCTACGGCTTTGTACAAATACAATTTTGCCATAGCGATTTGCTCTTGTACTTTGTCTTCACCTTGTTTTTTAGCCAATTTTTCGGTACGCAATACAGTACTTTCCGCCATATATATTTCAATCAGCATATCTGCAGCAGCCATTAGCAACTGTTGGTGTGCATCTAGGTCCATTCCGTATTTTTGAACTGCTGCTCCAGCAACCATCAAAAAGGCTTTTTTCAATTTGCCTATCATTTCTTTTTCTTCTGAAAACAATTCCGAATAATCCGGAGTATCAAATGAAGGAATGCCCATCAATTCTTCTTGAACTTTCATCGCTGGACCTAATAAGTCCACGTGACCTTTCATTGCTTTTTTGATTAGCATACCCACCGATAACATACGGTTAATTTCATTTGTTCCTTCATAGATACGTGCAATACGAGCATCTCGCCAAGCACTTTCCATAGGAGTATCTTCTGAGAATCCCATACCACCATAGATTTGGATTCCTTCATCCGCACAGTTTTGAATATCTTCTGAAACCGCTACTTTTAATATAGAACATTCGATAGCAAATTCTTCTACGCCTTTAAGTTCTGCTTCTTGATGTGATGTTCCTTCTGCAACTCGTGCATTGATTCGATCTTCAATAGATTTTGCAGCTCTATAGGTAGCACTCTCTCCAGCATAAGCCGAAGTTGCCATTTCGGCAATTTTATATCGAATAGCACCAAACTGAGCAATAGGAGTGTTGAACTGAACACGGTCATTCGCATAATGAATCGCATTTGAAGTCACTCTACGTTGTGCGTCCAAACAAGCGGCTGCTAATTTGATACGACCTACATTCAAAGCATTCATCGCTATTTTAAATCCATTACCTCGTTCCGATAACATATTTTCAACAGGAACCTTAGTTTCATTAAAAAATACTTGACGTGTAGAAGAAGCGCGAATTCCCAGTTTGTGTTCTTCTTCATTCATTGTAATACCATTACTAGGATCATTTTCTACAATAAAACCAGTAATATTTTTGTCGTCTTCGATACGAGCGAAAACAATAAATAATGAACAAAACCCAGCATTTGAAATCCACATTTTTTGTCCTGTAATATTATAATGCGTTCCATCAGCAGAAAGTACTGCTTTGGTTTTGCCTGAATTAGCATCGCTACCAGCTCCTGGTTCGGTCAAGCAATAGGCGCCAAACCATTCCCCTGAAGCAAGTTTAGGAACGTATTTTTGTTTTTGAGCCTCGGTACCATATAAAGTAATAGGCATGGTACCAATACCTGTATGCGCTCCAAAAGCAGTTGAAAACGATCCTGTTGCTCCCGAAATATAATCGCATACCAAGCAAGTATCCACAAATCCCAATCCCATTCCTCCATAGGATTCTGGAACTGCGACACTCAAAAAGCCCATTTCACCCGCTTTCTTCATCATCTCTTCGGTAAACTTATAGTCTTTACTCTCAAAGCGATTTTTGTTAGGCCATATTTCTTTATCCACGAATTCTTTTACAGAATCGCGCATCATTAATTGTTCTTCTGAAAAGTCTTCCGGTGTAAAGACGTTTTCACATTTGGTTTCTTTCACCAAAAACTGTCCACCTCTTGTTATTTCTTCCATAATTTTTGTTTTTTTAGAAAAGAAAATAGAGAATAGAATATAGAAAAAAGACTAGGCTTAAACTGTTTTGAAATGCCATTGTCATTCTTTGGAATTCTTCTATTTTTTTTCTAGTTGGTTATAAATTTCTTCGTTTATATATTTTCTATGTTTTGCAACTATAAGTTGAGTTAAGAGTTCAAATGAAGACCCTAATGCGATATCAATAAAATGGCTAAAAGATTTATCAGTTCTTGATGAACCCTCAGCAATATTACTCGGAATAGAAACAGAACATCTGCTTAATTGTGAACCTAAATCATATCGTTCATGGGTAGGAAATTTCAATAAAATATCTGAAATATCATTTGCTATTTCAATTCCAAGCTGCCATACTTTTAGATTTTTATAATTATGTCTCTTAGCAGTTCCCATAACCCTAATTTTGTTGTTCTACATTTTATGTTCTATTTTTCATTTTTACCCTCAACAGTCTATTCTCAACATCTATATGAACTTCCCTGATTAATGTTGACCGTTTTCTAATTGTTTTTTTTCCAACCCTCGCAGGGTTTAAACCCTGCGAGGGTTCGAGACGTGAATATTTATCGTGATTAAAGCTCTTGATATATGTCGCCCCTGACGGGGCTTTCAAATTCCACAAAATCTTGCTTCTTGCTTCTTCTTGCTTCTTCTTGCTTCTTTCTTCTTTCCTCAGACCACAAAGTCTATACTCTATTCTCTATACGCTACAACAACTCATATATCCCCGCACTCCCTTGTCCAGTTCCCACACACATACTTACGATACCGTATTTGCTTTTTCTTAGTCTCATTTCTTCGAAAAGTTGCACAGACAGTTTGGCTCCAGTACAACCAAGTGGGTGACCTAAGGCGATAGCACCTCCGTTTACATTTACGATATCGGGGTTCAAGCCAAGTTCTCGTATTACTGCTAAAGATTGAGAAGCAAAAGCCTCATTCAATTCAATCAAGTCAATATCATTTAAAGACAATCCCGCTTGTTTCAAAGCTTTTGGAATGGCTTTAACAGGGCCAATTCCCATTATTCTTGGTTCCACACCTGCAGATGCAAAGTTTACCAAGCGTGCAATAGGAGTAACCCCTAATTCTTTTACCATTTCTTCACTCATTATTAGAACAAATGCTGCACCATCACTCATCTGTGAAGAATTACCCGCCGTAACGCTACCATCGGCAGCAAATACCGGTTTTAGTTTGCCCAATGCTTCAATAGTTGTATCGGCTCTCGGTCCTTCGTCTTTGCTGACAGTATATGATTTTGTTTCTTTTTTGCCCAAGGCATTGATAAAAACTTGTTCCACAGTAATCGGTACAATTTGTTTGTCAAATTTGCCTTCCGCTTGTGCCTTTAACGCTTTTTGATGCGAGTTAAAAGAAAACAAATCCTGATCTTCTCTCGATACATTATATTGTTTGGCCACAGCTTCAGCAGTTAATCCCATTCCCCAATAATAATCCTCGTGACCTTCTTTGGCCACACTATAATCAGGAGTTGGTTTGTAGCCCCCCATAGGAATAAAACTCATGCTTTCAGCGCCTCCTGCAATAATGCAATCGGCCATACCACTCTGAATTTTAGCAGTTGCCATTCCAATGGTTTCCAATCCCGAAGCACAGTATCTATTCACTGTTACCCCAGGTACATCGGTAACCTTTAATCCCATCAATGAAATTAAACGACCTACATTCAATCCTTGTTCCGCCTCCGGCATGGCATTTCCTACCATAACATCGTCGATACGCGTTTTATCAAAATCACCCAATTCATTCATCATGTATTGAATGGTCTCCGCCGCTAACTCATCAGGGCGTTTGAATCGGAATACCCCTTTCGGAGCCTTTCCCACCGCAGTACGGTAGGCTTTTACTATATATGCTGTTTTCATAAGTGAAGTATTAAGTATAGAGTATTAAGTATTAAGATATTGTGGTTAAAGAATTAAGTATTAAGTATAGAGTATTAAGTATTAAGTATAGAGTATTAAGTATTAAGAGATTGTGTTTAAGTATTGCGGTTATAGTATTAATTTATTAGTATTAAGATTTGAGTATTAAGTATTAAGATTTTGATATTAATTATAAAATTGATAATTGTTATTTTATTAAATTAAGTACGAAACAAGATAAATAAGATATGTTGTTTGTTTAAACACAATAAATATCCACAATCTCTTAATACTTAATACTCAAATCTTAATACTTCTTAAGTGTTCTTTGTAAAACATAATTCATATTTGTTATTTCAATCAGTCTATTTATTATTGAATTTATTTTTTCTACTTCAATCATTTCCAGTCGTTTTAAAATCATTAATTGAGTTATTAATTCATAAGCTGAACCATTTGCAATTCCTAAAAAATGAATAAATTCATTATTTGAATTTCTTCCTGATCCTTCAGCAATATTAGAAGGGATTGAAACAGCACATTTCTTGATTTGATGAATTAAATTGAATTTTTCATCCAAAGGAAGTTCTGCAGTTATTTGATATACTTCAACTGCAACATCCATTGCTTTTTGCCAAATCATTAATTTTTCAAATTGATGCATGATTTCTTTTTTTATTTCACCACGTCTTAATACTTAATACTCAATACTTAATACTTTCTCCCCTAATTCCTAAGCGGCTTGCCTTTCGTTAACATAAATTGTATTCGTTCCAATGTTTTTCTTTCGGTACACAGACTCAAAAAGGCTTCACGTTCGATATCCAATAGATACTGTTCGCTTACTAAAGTTGGTTCGGACAAATCGCCTCCGGCCATTACATAGGCTAGTTTGTTGGCGATTTTCAAATCGTGTTCTGAGATGTATTTACCGGCTACCATTTGGTTGGTTCCTACGAGGAACATACCCAAGGCTTGTTTTCCCAAAACTTTAATATCCGTTCTGCGAATGGGTTGCGTATATCCCTGATCGGCCATTTGGAGAGCTACTTGTTTAGCCACTGCAATCTGACGGTCTTTGTTGACAACGATGATGTCTTTTCCTTTTTGTAAAATGCCCAAATCAAAAGCTTCATATGCCGAAGTAGCTACTTTGGCCATTCCTATGGTTAGGAAGTACTCTTGAAGCACATTCAACTCCACATCGTTTTTGCGGAACAAGTCGGAGGCTCTTAACGTCATTTCTTTGGAGCCACCACCACCAGGAATTACCCCAACACCAAATTCTACCAATCCGATATAGGTTTCCGCTGTGGCTACCACGCGATCTGCATGCATCGTCATTTCGCATCCACCACCTAAGGTCATTCCGTGTGGTGCTACCACGACTGGAATAGAGGAGTAGCGCACGCGCATCATGGTATTTTGGAACATTTTGATAGCCATATTCAGTTCGTCGTATTCTTGCTCCACGGCCATCATAAAGATCATTCCGATATTGGCACCCACCGAGAAATTAGCACCTTGATTACCAATTACCAATCCGCGGTATTCTTTTTCCGCCATATCAATAGCCTTGTTGATTGCGGTTAACACACCGCCACCAATGGTATTCATTTTTGAGTGAAATTCTAAATTCAATATCCCATCGCCTAAATCAAATACGGTAGCATCTGAATTGCCCCATACTTTATGACTTTCACGCAGATTGTCTAAAATGATAAAAGCATCCTGACCAGGAATTTTTTCTTGTGATTTGGATTGAATATTATAATAATGCGTTGCTCCACCTTTTACAGTATAGAACGAAGTATTGCCAGAAGCCAGCATCTCTGTAACCCAAGCTGCAGGGGCATAGCCTTCGGCTTGCATCAACGCGATGGCTTTTTCAACTCCTATAGCATCCCATATTTCAAAAGGTCCATTTTCCCATCCAAAGCCGGCCTTCATAGCGTCGTCTATTTTATAGAACTCCTCAGTGATTTCAGGTACTCTATTGGAGCAATAGGCAAACATAGCGGCGAAGTTTTTTCTATAAAAATCACCTGCTTTGTCTTTTCCTTTTACCAATACTCTAAATCGGTCGATAGGTTTATCAATGGTTTTAGTCAATTCTAAAGTTGCAAAAGAAGCTTTTTTCGAAGGTCGGTATTCAAGGGTATTTAAGTCTAAGGCTAAGATGTCTTTGCCTTCTTTTTTATAAAAACCTTGTCCAGTTTTACTACCCAACCATTGGTTTTCCATCATTTTATTGATAAAATCAGGCAATTGGAACAAATCGTGAGCTTCATCATTTGGGCAACCTTGGTACAAGCCATTGGCCACGTGAACCAAAGTATCCAAACCAACCACATCAACGGTTCTGAAAGTAGCCGACTTAGGACGACCAATTACTGGCCCTGTCAGTTTATCTACTTCTTCTACGGTCAATCCCATTTCTTTTACCAAATGAAACAAACTTTGGATTCCGAAAATCCCAATACGATTCCCAATAAAAGCCGGAGTATCTTTGGCAACCACCGATGTTTTACCTAAATATTGCGAACCATAATTAGTCAAAAAGGCCAATACTTCCTGACTGGTTTTAGGGCCAGGGATGATTTCAAATAATTTCAAATAACGTGCAGGATTGAAGAAGTGTGTTCCACAAAAATGTGCTTGAAAATCCTCCGATCTACCTTCACTCATAAATTGGATAGGAATCCCCGAAGTATTGGAAGTTACTAAAGTGCCTGGTTTACGAAACTTGTCGATTTGTTCAAATACCAACTTTTTGATGTCCAAACGTTCTACAACCACTTCAATGATCCAATCACAATGGCTAATTTTAGCCATATCATCGGTGGTATTACCCGTTGTAATACGATTGGCGAATTTTTGACTGTAAATAGGAGAGGGGCTTGATTTCAAAGCGTTAGCCAAATGTGTATTCACAATTCGATTGCGTACTAGTGGACTTTCTAAGCTGAGTCCTTTTTTCTCTTCGGCTTCTGTCAAGGCATTTGGAGCTATATCCAAAAGTAAAACTTCCACGCCAATGTTGGCAAAATGACACGCAATCCCTGATCCCATAATTCCGGATCCTACTACGGCCACTTTTTTGATTGTTCTTTTCATTTTTATATTATATATTATGTTGTCAGTGGTTTGTTTTAGGTTGTAAGTTAAAGCGATTCAACCGAATTTCATATTATTTTTAGGTTATAAAAATGTTTCTTGGGGACATCCACTTTATAACCTAGAGTTGATTCTAATTCTTTTGATTACCTTTTACTTACAACTAAAACAAACGAGCTTAAAAAACTTTTTTCTCAGCGATCAAATCATTAATGGTTTCAGCTACTTCCATAAAATGGAGAAGCTTCTCCTCCGAAATATGTTTTCGTATAGTATCATTAAATTTGATCACCGTACTTTTTGATAATTCTCTTTTTTCCTTCCCTTCAGGAGTAAGGTAAATCAATACTCCACGTCCATCATCAGGATTTTTCTTTCTTATAATCAGCCCTTTGTCCTCTAAAGCTTTTAGCGTTCTGGTCAGTGAAGTAGGTTCCATCCCCATTCTGCTGCTGATATAACTGGAAGGAGTACCATCCTCCTTGTCAATACTCAATAAAGCAAATCCAATAGCCATTGATCCTTCAAATTTTGCGGCTTCCTCATTATACATTCGCGATACCGCTTGCCAAGTGGAACGCAACATATAATCTATAGTCTTATCTTTCATCATATTTATCTTGTCTATATTAAAAAGGATTGCTCTATATTTTTTACTATAACGATTTCAAAGATATAATTATTTTATTATGCACGCATAATAAAAATGTTAAATTTTATGCACGCATAGTATTTTTTTTAATTTTAAAATAAAAAACAGAATCCCAATACTTGTAAAATAACATACGAATGCATTACAACAAATCCCAATAAGTTCAATAGATAGTAATCATTTAAGATGTTAATAAATAAGATTTTGAGGAGTGAGTGGGTAGTTTGTACGCCTCTAAAATAGCTTTTCGGTAGTACTACCGCAGCTTCCGGTAGTACTACCAAGACTTCCGGTAGTACTACCGAGACTTCCGGTATTAATACCAAGACTTCCGGTAGTACTACCGAGACTTACGGTAGTACTACCAAGACATCCGGTAGTACTACCAAGACTTCTGGTAGTACTACCGAAAATAATATTTTAAAAAACTGATTTATGGTATTGATAACCTAAGCTTGTTTTTTATTTTTATAAATATTTATTAACTGTTATAAATTAAGGGATTACTCCCCTGACTTTCGGGATTACTCCCCTGATCTTCGGGATTACTCCCCTAATCTTCGGGATCAATCCCCTG
>CANCJZ010000138.1 GCA_947378465.1 Flavobacteriaceae bacterium | reverse complement strand
AATTTCCGGAGGCAATTGACCTAAAATAGTTGCAGTCGAAATAGCTCCATCAATAACAACCAAAGCTTGTGAATCACCAGTAAGTGTTCTCATACCTCTCAACACAATTCTAGTATCTGGACTAACACCATTACTTACAGTGTTAATTTGCAATCCAGAAACTTTACCAGTCAAAGACTGAATAATGTTTGGATTAGCCGCTTGTCTGATCTCAGCACCTTTTACCACTTGTTGAGTAGAAGTTTGAGCATCTTTTTTCTTTCTGATACCCATCGCACCACTGATCATTACATCATCAAGTTTGATAGCTCCACCTGCAACCAATTTTACATTGATTTTAGCAGAAGAACCCACCTTAACCGACTGAGTTTCCATACCAATGTATGAGAAAACCAAAGTCTCTCCTTGGTTTACTTTGATGGTATACTTACCATCCATGTCTGTTTGAGTACCACGTTTTGTTCCTTCAACAACAACGTTAGCACCAAAGGCTGGTCCAGCATTATCTGAAACAACACCCGTAACAGTTTTCTCTTGTGCAAACGAAAACTGCATTGTAAACGCTAATAAAAGCGTAAAAATCCATTTGAACTTCGATCTCATATTAAATTTATTTGAGTTAGTTATTCCGCAAACTTCTTAATAATTTCTTAAATAAACAAATAATAGTTCTTAATATTATTTTTTTTATGTGTTAAAATTCATCCGAAGAACGCCATTTTTGTAGTTGCAACACACTTTTAGATGAAATTATTCTCTTAAGGTTGCGTTAAATTTGTATTTTCGTAAAAACTAAAATGTATGTTAAAATTAAAATTTTCCCAATACGATTTTGAATGCGGCACTGATGAAGCCGGCAGAGGTTGTTTGGCCGGACCTGTAACCGCAGCTGCTGTACTATTGCCCGAAAACTTTTCTTTGGACCTACTTAACGACTCCAAACAATTATCAGAAAAAGTGAGAGAAAAACTTAAACCTCTAATAGAAAGCAAAGCAATTTCATTTGCAGTCACCCATCTTGAACCCTTGATAATAGATGAAATCAACATACTTAACGCTTCTATTAAGGCCATGCAAGAAAGCATCCTGAAGCTCACTCCCACTCCTAATTATATAATTGTAGATGGCAATCGCTTCAAAGCTGTAAATGACATTCCCCACACTACTATTGTTAAGGGCGATAGTAAATTTATGAGTATTGCAGCCGCTTCGGTTTTGGCTAAAACCTATCGCGATGCTTATATGGACAAAATCCATGAAGAATTCCCGATGTATAATTGGAAAAAAAACAAAGGCTACCCAACTAAAGAACATCGAGAAGCCATCCGAAAATACGGCACGACCAAATACCACCGCATGAGCTTTAGACTATTACCCGAGCAGTTGGAAATTGAGTTTGAATAAAAGAATGATTTATTTTTGTATTAATTCGGCTTCAAAAAGAGCTGAGAAGTGACGGACAATTTTTTGTTTCACTTCTTCTTCATCAACTTTTTCTAAACCAAGTTCTACATTTAAAGAACTCACTGCCTTGCCTCGAATACCACAAGGAATAATGTTATCAAAATAACCCAAATCAGTATTCACGTTTAAAGCGAAACCATGCATCGTGACCCAACGAGAAGCACGGACTCCCATAGCACATATTTTTCGAGCAAAAGGCGTTCCCACATCCAGCCAAACTCCTGTTTCTCCTTCACTTCTGGTTCCTGTAATGTTGTATTCAGCGAGGGTTAGGATAATTACTTCTTCAAGGAAGCGCAAATACTTGTGTATATCCGTAAAAAAGTTTTCTAAATCCAATATAGGATATCCCACTACCTGACCAGGTCCGTGGTAAGTGATATCACCTCCTCGATTTATTTTATAAAATGTAGCGCCTTTGGCTTCCAACTGTTTTTCCGACAAAAGCAGATTTGACAAATCCCCACTTTTCCCTAAGGTGTATACATGAGGATGTTCTACAAAAAGAAAAAAGTTCGGAGTCGCTACGCTAGTCTCGTCTTTTCTATTCTGAATCTTTAGATCAACAATTTCTTTAAACAGCTCTTCTTGATAATCCCAAGTTTGCTTGTAATCTTTTTGACCTAAATCTTGAAGTTGGACTTGTTTATTCATTAGTTATTGAAACTCTATTTCAAAGTTAAGCTTGTCTGGACTTTCCATATAATCTTTCAATGGGTATTCTATAGTAACGGTTTTGCGATCGTCACTGAATAAAGCATTTGGAATAGATACTGATTTAACTGCTTTTGGAAATTGATATACAATTTTAAAATCCGATTGCCCATAAATCATTTCCATTGATTCTTTCATTTGTTGCGCTTCGACATCTTCTATTGCAACCTCTTTTTTGGAAGAGGCTTTTTTGCCAGTTGATTTAGAAACGATTTTTTTGAATGATTTTCCGTCGTAAAAATATTTAGTAGAGCTATTATTATCAAGAGCACTGCTTGCTTTACCTAATTTTTTAGAATTCATCCCTTTAGGCGACATCGATTTCATGGATTCCATAGGCGACATCAAATCTTGCAAGTCTTGAACTGATTTAAAATCAGTATCCATAGAATAGCGCATCTCTCCTTTGGCCTCGTTCATCACCATGTGCATCGTGAAATTCTCCATTTTTTTAAGACGTTGTTGCTCTTCCAATGGGAGTTTGGCAATACTATCTTTTTTTGAAGCAAATATCTCTTTAAACGAGAACGTACTATCAATTACTTTTTTAGGTTTTGCTTCGGCACCTTCTTTTTTATCGCTATCCCCTTTGAATGCCCCTCCCATCATGCTCATCATTTTAGAGCCGTCGATTTCATAGGAAAATTTCCCTCCACCATTTTCATTAATCATCATTCGTTCCGTAATAGTACAGCTTGTCAAACTCAATACTGCCGCAAAAGCAAAAAGTAATTTTATATAGTTCATCTTTTAGAAATTAATTTTGGCAAATATACAAATACTTTACTACCTAGCCCAGGCCACTACATCCTCCTTTTTACCTCCCTTTGATTGTTTATAAAAACAACCTCTTTGAACCATCTAAACACTCCTTAATTAGTAGTAATAAACAATCATTCCAAAATATAAATACTATCTTATGCAATGTATAATCTTTTATTATCTTTGCAGGCTTAAAATACAATATATATGCAACTTTCCGAACAAGAAATCATCAGAAGAGACAAACTTGAAGCGCTTCGCGGATTAGGAATCAACCCTTATCCTGCCAATTTATTTCCAGTAAATCACAGCTCTAAACAAATAAAGGAGCAGTTTGAAGAAGGTAAGAAGGTGATTGTTGCAGGACGATTAATGAGTGTTCGTGACCAAGGAAAGGCTTCTTTTGCCGAACTTCAGGATAGCGAAGGCCGAATCCAAATGTATTTTAATCGCGATGTCATTTGCCCAGACGAAGACAAAACACTTTACAACCAAGTATTCAAAAAACTCACTGATTTAGGGGACTTTATTGGGGTAGAAGGCGAATTGTTCACGACTCAAGTAGGTGCAAAATGTATTCGTGTATCGAAATTTACTTTTTTGAGTAAAACCTTACGCCCATTGCCATTGCCTAAAGTGGATGAAGACGGAAAAGTACACGATGCCTTCAACGACGCTGAGTTGCGTTACCGTATGCGATATGTGGATTTGGTGGTAAACCCTCACGTTAAAGAAGTGTTTGTCAAAAGAACCAAACTTTTTACGGCTATGCGTACGTTTTTCAACCAAGCAGGTTATATGGAAGTGGAAACTCCCGTATTGCAATCTATTGCTGGTGGAGCTGCAGCGCGTCCGTTTATTACGCATCACAACAGCTTGGACATCCCACTATATATGCGTATTGCCAATGAGTTGTATTTAAAAAGATTGATTGTAGGTGGATTTGACGGAGTGTATGAGTTTTCCAAAAACTTTAGAAACGAAGGAATGGACCGTACTCACAACCCTGAGTTTACGGCTATGGAAATATATGTAGCGTACAAAGACTACAACTGGATGATGGAATTCACCGAGAACTTGTTAGAATACTGTGCTACTGCCGTAAACGGTACTACAGAAGCAACTTTTGGCGAACACCAAGTCAACTTCAAAGCACCTTATGCTCGAGTTACAATGACTGATTCCATTAAACAATTCACTGGATTTGATATTTCAGGCAAATCGGAGGCGGAGCTTTATGCTGCGGCTAAAGGAATGGGCATTGAAGTGAATGAAACCATGGGTAAAGGAAAATTGATTGATGAAATCTTCGGCGCTAAGTGTGAAGGCAACTTTATCCAACCTACCTTTATTACTGATTACCCAAAAGAAATGTCTCCTTTGTGTAAAGAACACCGTGACAATCCGGAATTAACGGAGCGTTTCGAATTGATGGTGTGTGGTAAAGAAGTCGCTAACGCTTATTCGGAATTGAATGATCCTATCGATCAAAGAGAACGTTTTGAGGCTCAATTAAAATTAGCCGAACGCGGTGATGACGAGGCAACTCAATTCATTGATCACGATTTCCTTAGAGCTTTGGAATATGGAATGCCGCCTACATCAGGATTGGGAATTGGAATGGACCGTTTGATTATGTTCCTAACAAATAATGCTTCGATTCAAGAAGTATTGTTTTTCCCTCAAATGCGTCCTGAGAAAAAACAAGTAGAATTGAGTGAAGACGAAAAGTTCATCATTTCCTTATTAAAAGCAGAGAACAATCAACCCTTAGGGCAATTAAAAGAAAAATCCGCTTTGAGCGGTAAAAAATGGGATGCTGCGATGAAAGGTTTAACCAAACACGGATTGGTAAAAGTAATCGTGGATGGCGACAACAAAACCGTGGAATACAAATCATAAGCCATTTATACCGCCATTAATTTTATTTTGTTACATTTGCTTTATCAGACCACTAATTAATTTATTATTATGAAAAAAATATTTTTAACATTAGCACTTATAGTAGGATTAAGTCTAACAGCAGCTGCTCAAGCAAAGAAAGCAGCTCCAAAGGATGACATTGAAGAATTAGCAACCTTAGTAAACATCAATCCACAATTAAAAACGGATTTCTATACTATCGTTTCCATTCGTAAAGAGGCTGTAGCTAAAGCGGCTACTGCTGAAGAGAAAAAAACAATGTTTGATCGTTATACCACTAAAATGCTTAGTGCTTTAACTCCTGATCAAAAAGAACTTTTAAATAAAAATCAAGATTTATATAAAAGACTAACCACGTTCAGTGAAAAATAAAAATTCAAACCGTCAGCAATGGCGGTTTTTTTTTGTTTAAAAAGATACTTCAACAGCTTACCAGTATCAAAGAAGCAAAATCAGACATTTTATCATAATTCAAAATAGGGTAAAAAAATAAAACCCCTCTGCAACAATTGTTGAAGAGAGGTTTTATAATAAAATCGCTAGTATATTATTTACAAATTTAAAGCTGTAATCCTTTCGGACTGCTCAAAGGGGAAACACTTACGGCATTAGCCCCAATCAAATAAAAGTAATACCATTTCCCTGTTTGAAGATTTGTGAAGTTTTTTGTTCTTCCTTTAGTCAAACAAACCAAATCGGTTGGATCAAAAGCATTACAGTTCAACATTCCATTAACGATTAAATTCGGAGGTAAATTAGAGCTAGTGCTACAAATCACAAAATACCAAATGGCGTCATAGCCATTCATTTTGTGGATTTCCACCTCCACTTCACCGAAATTAGCAGTTCTTCTCACGTCAAACGATTCCGAAGCTGCTAAAGGGTTACTTTTGTTTACGTTTTCTTTTGTAGGCTCAAAACCTGACAAATTAATCAATGATGCATCACCATTAGCAATGTCATCTACATAAACGGTTAAACGGTCCAAAACACTAATCATTTCTTTACGCGCAGCCAACATAGCAGTTTTTTCTATTTTAGGTGCGTTTTCATATCGCGCCACGGATTCGGCGAAATTAATAACAGCAGCGTTATACGTTGCTTGAGGCACAGCTGGTGTACCAAATTGTGCAGTATTGTTATAGATGCCGTTTGCGACACTAGCACATACTACGATTAAATTTCTATTGCTCATTTTTCGATGAATCAATAGACATCGGATCTTTTTCATAATAAACTTTTTTTTAATATTTATAGAATAGCGATTTGACAATAAAATTAATAAGCTAAAAAACTAACAAAAAAGATTTTAACATTTATTTAATTAAATTTTAAAATAATAAAAAATCACCCTAAAGTAGCAAATCTTAATTTTAATATAAACTTGTATAATTTTTCTAATTAACAATAAAAAGAAAGCCTTGTAAAATATAGCCTTCCCATCGTTTGAAGCAAATTATCTTCCAAAAAACAATCCTATTTTAAAAAAATCAAATTTCAATATTGCCATAAATAAGGCTTAATCATTTGAAAGACAAGTACTACAATTTTAAAATTGTAATTTTCGAAAAACCTTTGAAAGGGGGTTTCATTTTAAACAGTTTACCTTACTATTTGAACAGATTTTTATTTTAAAATAGATTGATTTTTATTTTAAAATAGATTGATTTTTATTTTAATAAAATAAAAATTACTTTATGTCTTAAAATAATCAGCATTCGAACCCGAACCACAAACGGTATAGTTCAACAGTTGTTCTGTTTTTTTTAATAAAAAAATAGAACAAAAAACTCCATCCAATTGGATGACGACAAAATCCAATTGGATGATGACAACTTCCTAATGGATGGAGACAAAATCCTATTGGATGACGACAACTTCCTATTGGATGAAGACAAAATCCAATTGGATGAAGACAACTTCCTATTGGATGACGACAACATCCTATTGGATGGAGACAAAATCCAATTGGATGACGACAACTTCCTATTGGATGACGACAACTTCCTATTGGATGAAGACAAAATCCAATTGGATGACGACAACATCCTATTGGATGAGAAAATTGAATTTTTAAATAATAGCGTAAATCTTCATTCCTGCTTTTTATTTTAATAAAAAAACAAACCCATCCATAACATTTCAAAATGAAACCCATACTCAAAACAAAAGGGTCAACCTTACAGTCAACCCTTTTGTTTGATCAAAGCTACAAAACCAGCTTTCCAACGTCTCCTAAAAGATCAAAACGCTTTAGAAAGAAACGCCTTTTTTAAAGATACAGATAGATGTTATATTTCCTAATAACACCTCCTTACTTCTAAGTTCTAACCCATTTTGGCACTATACACCTTTATAACTTTACACTTAGGCACATTAATATTTTGGCCTCTAAATCTTTGCAACTTTGTAAATTTGGCACTTTGCAAGTCTGAATCCTTGCAGTGCTGCCACTCCAATAACTATAGCTTATAATTCAAATTAATAGACCAGCGGTAATTGGCTTTGACATTACCACCCGTCAAGTTTTGATTGATTGGTAACATCGTATTGACACCTATCGACCATTTGTTACGACCCGCTTCAAGACCAAACTTACTGAAAAGGATATCCCCCTTAGTGTCGGGAACTATTTGCTTCACTTGCTTGTTACTGCCGTACACTTCGCCCGCTACACCCGCTTGAGGCACGAGTTTGATAGTATTCAAATCTAACAAATAGAAAAGGGTACCGCCATAATTCAGTTGGTTTCCAAACTGATACTGCTTTTGATTCTCCGTTTTATAGGTATAACTCAGCACAGAATTCAACCCCAATTGCTTGCGCTTAATGACGTATTCCGTAACTAATAGATAATCCCAACTACCTGTCCCCAATTGAAAACTCGGATTAAGCGTCCCGTTGTTATTGACATTGTATTGACCAGTAGGCGCTTTAACCCCAGCACCAAATTGCCATTTATGCGAATAAGTAGGCATACTGTCCAATGGTGTTTGGAAAATAGCATACATTCCCATTACGGTCAAATCCCCCAAACCTGAAATTGTCTCTTTACCGGTTGCTGGCAAACTGCGATAATTGTCGTGATAGGGCAAAAGCGTAGTGATTTGCAAGCGTTTAGAAACTGGAATTCGCGCCCAAACTTGGATGGTATTAAAATTTTCATCAACCCAAGGAGAATTATTGAACACTCCTTCTTTAGCAGTATAACTTTGGTACACATAACGCACGCCTACAAAGTTGTTGTTCAGCATGGAACTAAATCCCATACTACC
>CANCJZ010000137.1 GCA_947378465.1 Flavobacteriaceae bacterium | reverse complement strand
AACGATTTCTATTATCTGATGAAAAATTTTGATATCGAGTAAAATAAGGATTGTCCCAATAAATTGGCTTTAACCCTGAAGCTGAAGTTGGATCTTTCCAATTCCAAGTTACATTTTGTCCTCCTGAAGCATTATAAGCATTTTCTAAGGCCTTAACATCTACGTTGGTTTCCCACCATTGTCTAAATGATGTCATAATGTTATCATTATATCCTGTGCTGTTTCTACCTACAGTATTTTGAAGAGTTACCGCAGCGTAGGATGTTGAAGTAAGTTTGTCAGTTACTTTTTGGCTAAATTTTGCGCTAATTTGATTTTTGGCTAAGGTGCTATTGACAATTGTTCCAGTTTGCTTTAGGTTGGAAAAGCTTAATGAAAAATTAGATTTATCATTAGCACTTTCAATGGTTACACTATTGCTTGCAGTGGTTGAGTTTTTAAAAAAACTTGCAGGCCCATTTGCAGCAGCTTGCCATGGAGTAGCTTTTCCAAAATTAGGTGAATATGGAGTGAATGCATCCCATTGGTACACTAATTGACCGTTGAAAGGGTTACCATAAGAAGCATCATTTGTGGTGTCAACAGTGTCAGGTGTACCTGTTCCTAGAAAAGATGAGCCTATTCCATAACCTGCGCCATATTTATTTTGATAGGTTGGGAATGTACTTTTATCAATTTTGCCAACACTATAACTAGAGGAATAACTAACACCAATACCTTGATTTGCTCTTTTTTTTCCTTTTTTTGTGGTGACTAATACTACTCCATTAGCAGCTCTTGAACCATATAAAGCGGTTGCAGCAGCACCTTTTAAGATATTTATGGATTCAATGTCTTCTTGATTAATGTCAGAGGCATTGTTTCCATAATCATAGCCGCCCCCTCCTTGTTGTTGACTTGAAGAATTGGAATTAGAGTTGTCTAAAGGGATTCCATCAATTACCCATAAGGCTTGATTGTTACCAGTCATTGATTTACTTCCACGAATTATAATATTAGTGGAACCCCCAAAATTGGTGTTTCTACGGATCTCAACTCCAGCTGCTTTACCTGATAACAAGTTCGTGACGTTGTTTGTGCTCACACCTCCATTCAAATCCGATCCTTCAATTTTTTGTGTAGCATAACCAAGGGATTTTTTATCTCTTTTAATACCTTGTGCTGTAATCACCACTCCTTCAAGTTCTGTAGCGTTAGAGGTCATTTTTACATTAATAATAGTATTAGCGGCAGTAATTTCTTGGGTTTTCATTCCCATAAAACTAAATACTATTATTTTACTAGAAGAAACTTTAATTGAATAACTTCCGTTAGTTTCTGTTTGAGTTCCTGTATTTTCTCCTTTGATATTTACGTTTACACCGAAGAGAGGAGCTCCTAATTCGTCCGTTACAATTCCGGATACTGTTCTGTCTTGTGCAAATAGAGATTGCACAAATAATGCAAAGAGCATTAACAATTTGATTGTTTTTGTTTTCATAACTTTTTTCTTTTTCGTTCAATTTTTTGGATGCATTTTGCATCCTTTAATCAAAGTACTGTAAAAAAAAAGTCACGACCAAAATCGGTCCGAAATTTAACACTATGGCGTTTAAAAGCTCGTTTTGAAGCTGATTTGCACTATGGAATTGGAGAGTTTTATCGTTTGATCTTTTGTGCTTCCGTTGGCATAGACTAAGTTGATTAATCCGTTTTTAGTCAACATTCCAAATCCGAATCCTATTCCTAATAATGTATTACTTGTATTGGAAGTCGTATCTTTATAATAACCATAATCAAATATGGTATGTGCATAAACGCTTGGAGATAACAAATAGCGGTATTCTGTCAATAAGGAGGTCAGTAGGTTTCCTTGAAGGGTATTCTCATTAAATCCTCGTATAGAATTGATTCCTCCAAATCGATACAATTCATTTATGATATAATCATTACTTTGTAGATAGTAATTCTGACTTTTGAGGTTGATACTGTTTTTTGAGTTAAGAGTGATGTTGTGCTTCAGAAGCGCATTGATAAAAAATTGATTGTTGTTCTGAAATTTAGAGCTTCTTTTTCCTGTACCTATTTTGATATTGCAATTGGTTTTTTCTGGAAATAAATAATCGTCGTTTTTAAAGTCGACAAACTCAAAATTAGTAGTCACAAAACTATTTGTATAATCACTCAAGTTGGAAGCATTGCTGTTTTGAATATCACTCGATTCTGCTGATTGGTATCCCAAATATAATCGAGTAGTATAATTAAAGTAATAACCAAGATCAATTGCTGTCAATGTATTTTGATAAGTACTGTCTTGTTTGAAAATGTTCAGTTGGGTTTTAAGGCCTAATCTGCTTTTAAAAATATATGGAAGTTCAACACCCAAGTTGAAGGTTTTTTGATCTTTGCCATTGCTCTTCCAATACAAAGAAAGTTTTTCGCCTGAGTTCATAATATTGTTCAGCACTAAATCCAAATAACCATTGAATATTATTTTGTTGCTTTCACTGTTGGTAAACCCAATAAATCCATCGAAAGAATTTGATTTTGTTTTTTCAACATACACGTAAATCTTAGTAGAGTCTTTTGCAAAAAGAATTTCAGGATATTTGATTTGTTTTACAAATCGGAATTTTTGAAAATCTTTATAAAGGTTTTCTAAATTATCTTGATTGAAGACTTTGTTTTTGTAATGACGTTGAATACTTTTTTTATGACCTTCAGGGAATTTATCGTAACCATTAATGACAATGTCGTTAACTTGTCGCAGTTTACCCAAGTTGATGTTTAGTTCCGCATACAAATTGCCAGCTCTTTTTTGGAGATTGACCAATTTGATTTTAGCCATTGAATATCCTTTGGTTTCTATCTTTTTTAAAGTAGTTTTCAAAAAAGCTTCACTCTCCGATAAAGGGAGAAGGATGGAATCATTTTTATTTTCAAAAAGACTTAGGTTTTTTGCTTCATTGATAGTACCTATATATATATGTATAAAGGAAGTTTTTTTTCCAAGTTGGTATAAAAAGTAAAACGTACTGTCATTTGTTTTTTTACTCTCTAATAATTGAGCTTCCAAAAAGCCGTTTTTCATTAGTCTTTCGGTAATGGAATTGGTTTCGTCTAGAATCGATTTTGCGTCCTTTTGTTGGGGGTTGTAACCTAAGGAATCAATAGTTTTAGTTTGGTTGGTGGAACTTCCTTCAATCTTCATATATAAATTTTGTCCAAAGCTTTGGAAACAATAAAAACAGATAAAAAGAAAACAGAATTTATTCATAATAGTTTAAGCTTCATGCGCTAAGCTTTTACAAGCTACTATAGTAATATTGTTCGTTGTATTACTGTGGTAAAAATAACGCAAATATTATGGTTTCGTATAAAAAAAACCGATGTTAAATAATGTTATTGAAAATTAATGAATTATGATTTTTTTTATTAAAAATAATTATTACATTTGCAACCCCGTAAAAAGCGGGATTTTTATAAACAAGTAATTTTTAGTATTTAATTATGCCAACTATTCAACAATTAGTAAGAACAGGAAGAACTCAGATCACTAAGAAGAGTAAATCGGTTGCTTTAGATTCTTGTCCTCAAAGAAGAGGTGTTTGTACGCGTGTTTACACTACTACTCCAAAAAAACCAAACTCTGCAATGCGTAAAGTAGCGCGTGTACGTTTGACTAATGGAAATGAAGTGAATGCTTACATCCCTGGAGAAGGACACAATTTACAAGAGCACTCGATAGTATTAGTGAGAGGCGGAAGAGTAAAAGATTTACCAGGAGTTAGATACCACATTGTTCGTGGTGCACTTGATACCTCAGGTGTAGCAGGAAGAACACAAAGAAGATCTAAGTATGGTGCAAAACGTCCAAAAGAGGCGAAAAAGTAATTTTTAAAACTTTTAAAGAAAAGACATGAGAAAAAGAGCAGCAAAGAAAAGACCTCTTTTACCAGATCCAAAATTTAACGATCAGTTAGTAACACGTTTTGTGAACAACTTAATGTGGGATGGTAAGAAATCTACAGCTTTCAAAGTATTTTATGATGCTTTAGAGATTGTAGAGACAAAAAAGAATAATGATGAAAAATCATCATTAGAAGTATGGAAAGATGCTTTAACTAACGTTATGCCTCACGTAGAAGTACGTAGTCGTAGAGTTGGTGGTGCTACCTTCCAAATTCCAATGCAAATTCGTCCAGATAGAAAAATTTCTATGGCTATGAAATGGATGATCCTTTATGCAAGAAGAAGAAATGAAAAATCAATGGCTTCTAAATTAGCAGGCGAAATCTTAGCTGCGGCTAAAGAAGAAGGTGCTGCTGTTAAGAAAAGAATGGATACTCACAAAATGGCAGATGCTAATAAAGCATTCTCTCACTTTAGATTTTAATTCATAAAGAAATGGCTAGAGATTTAAAATTCACCAGAAATATTGGTATTGCAGCACACATTGATGCTGGTAAAACCACAACTACAGAACGTATTTTATTCTACACTGGAAAGTCACACAAAATAGGTGAGGTGCACGATGGTGCTGCAACTATGGACTGGATGGCACAAGAGCAAGAAAGAGGTATTACAATTACTTCTGCAGCTACAACTTGTGAGTGGAGTTTTCCTACTGAGCAAGGTAAACCTTTACCAACTTCAGAAGATTATCACTTTAATATTATTGATACCCCAGGACACGTTGATTTTACTGTTGAAGTAAATCGTTCATTACGTGTGTTGGATGGTTTAGTTTTCTTATTTAGTGCTGTTGATGGTGTTGAGCCTCAATCAGAAACTAACTGGAGACTTGCTGATCAATATAGAGTGCCTCGTATGGGATTCGTGAACAAAATGGACCGTCAAGGGTCTAACTTCTTAATGGTTTGTCAACAAGTTAGAGATATGTTAAAATCTAACGCGGTGGCTATTACTTTACCAATTGGTGAGGAAAATGACTTTAAAGGAGTAGTTGATTTAGTAAAAAACCAAGCGATCATTTGGCATGATGCAACTCAAGGGGCAACTTTTGATATTGTGCCGATCCCTGAAGATATGCTTGCTGAAGTAAAAGAATACAGATCTATCCTTATTGAAGCAGTAGCTGATTATGATGAGAATCTTCTTGATAAGTATATGGAAGATGAGTCTTCTATTACTGAAGAGGAAATCAACAGCGCATTAAGAGCTGCTACTATTGATATGGCGATCATTCCTATGATTGCTGGTTCTTCTTTCAAAAATAAAGGAGTTCAATTCATGTTAGATGCGGTTTGTAAATATTTACCATCTCCTTTGGATAAAGAAGGTATTGAAGGAATTCACCCTGATGATGCTGATTTATTAGAAGAAGATCAAACAAAAATCTTACGTCGTCCTGATGTAAAAGAGCCGTTCGCAGCTTTAGCATTTAAAATTGCTACTGACCCTTATGTTGGTCGTTTAGCTTTCTTCCGTGCTTATTCAGGTCGTTTAGATGCTGGTTCGTATATCTTGAACACTCGTTCAGGAAACAAAGAAAGAATTTCTCGTATCTACCAAATGCACGCTAATAAACAAAACCCAATCGAATATATCGAGGCAGGTGATATTGGAGCAGCAGTTGGATTTAAAGATATTAAGACTGGAGATACTATGTGTGATGAAAAACACCCAATTATTCTTGAGTCAATGAAATTCCCTGATCCAGTAATTGGTATCGCTATTGAACCAAAAACTAAAGCAGACGTTGATAAAATGGGTATGGCTTTAGCTAAATTAGCTGAAGAAGATCCAACATTTACTGTAAGAACTGACGAAGCTTCTGGACAAACGATTATCTCTGGTATGGGTGAGTTACACTTAGATATCCTTGTAGATCGTATGAAAAGAGAATTCAAAGTTGAGGTGAACCAAGGGGAACCACAAGTTGAATATAAAGAGGCTTTTACAAAATCAGCACAACACAGAGAAGTTTATAAAAAACAATCTGGAGGTCGTGGTAAATTTGGTGATATTGTATTTACATTAGAGCCAGCTGATTTAGTTGACGGTAAAGCACCAGTAGGATTGCAATTTGTTAACTCTGTTAAAGGAGGAAACGTTCCTAAAGAATATATTCCTGCAGTTGAAAAAGGTTTCAAAGAAGCAATGAAAACAGGTCCATTAGCTGGATATACTGTAGATAGCTTAAAAGTAACTTTGTTAGACGGTTCTTACCACCCTGTGGATTCTGATGCTCTTTCTTTTGAACTAGCAGCTAAAATGGGATACAAAGAAGTAGCTAAAGCTGCTGGAGCTGTAATCCTTGAACCAATTATGAAAATTGAAGTGATTACTCCTGAAGAAAATATGGGAGATATCGTTGGAGATTTGAACAGAAGAAGAGGTCAAGTGAATGATATGGGTGACAGAAATGGAGCTAAAACTATCAAAGCTAATGTGCCACTTTCTGAAATGTTTGGATATGTTACTACTTTAAGAACTTTGTCTTCTGGTAGAGCAACTTCTACAATGGAATTTTCACATTACGAACAAACTCCTTCTAATATTTCAGAAGAAGTTATCAAAAAAGCAAAAGGTAACGCTTAATTTTTAACAAGATGAGTCAAAAAATTAGAATAAAATTAAAATCTTACGATCATATGTTGGTTGATAAATCAGCTGAGAAAATCGTAAAAACTGTGAAAAGCACAGGTGCTGTTGTAACAGGTCCTATTCCGTTACCAACGCACAAAAAAATATTTACTGTATTGCGTTCTCCACACGTTAACAAAAAGTCGAGAGAGCAATTTGAAGTGAGTTCATACAAAAGATTATTAGATATTTACTCTTCTTCTTCAAAAACTATTGATGCCCTAATGAAATTAGAGTTACCAAGTGGTGTTGAAGTAGAGATCAAAGTTTAATTATTCTTCAAAAAAATAGAAATTAAGTATTAGGTGTTCTAGTAATGCCTAATACTTTATTCTATATCAATAAAAATCAATTATTAATTATTAATTATTTACTATGTCTGGGTTAATTGGAAGAAAAATCGGCATGACTAGCATTTTCGACGAGAACGGGAAGAATATTCCTTGTACGGTAATCGAAGCTGGACCTTGTGTCGTTACCCAAGTCAGAACCACTGAGGTTGACGGGTATGAAGCTCTTCAACTTGGTTTCGATGACAAAACAGAAAAACACGCTACTAAAGCTGACTTAGGTCACTTTAAAAAAGCGGGAACTTCTGCTAAAAAGAAAGTCGTTGAATTCCAAGGATTTGAAGAAAGTTTTAAATTAGGTGACAATGTCACTGTAGATTTATTCAACGAAGGAGAATTTGTTGATGTACAAGGTGTATCAAAAGGGAAAGGTTTCCAAGGGGTTGTTAAACGTCACGGTTTTGGTGGTGTTGGGCAAGCTACTCACGGACAGCATAACCGATTAAGAGCACCAGGTTCTGTAGGAGCATCATCTTATCCATCACGTGTATTTAAAGGTATGCGTATGGCAGGAAGAATGGGTGGTGATAATGTAAAAGTGCAAAATCTTAGAGTTTTAAAAGTAGTTGCTGAAAAGAATCTACTTATTGTTAAAGGAGCTATTCCTGGTCACAAAAACTCTTACGTAATCATTCAGAAGTAATGGAAGTAAAAGTATTAGACATCAACGGAAAAGAAACTGGTAGAAAAGTTCAACTTTCTGACGCAGTTTTCGCAATTGAGCCAAACAATCACGCAGTATATCTTGATGTAAAGCAATATCTTGCTAATCAAAGACAAGGAACACACAAAGCTAAAGAAAGAGCTGAAGTTGCTGGTTCTACTCGTAAGATTAAAAAGCAAAAGGGAACAGGTACTGCTCGTGCGGGTAGTAAAAAATCTCCTGTTTTCAAAGGTGGAGGAACCATTTTTGGACCTAGACCAAGAAGTTATTCTTTTAAATTGAATAAAGCTTTAAAAAGATTGGCAAGAAAATCAGCCTTCTCTTTAAAAGCAAAAGAATCCAATTTAATCGTAGTAGAAGATTTTAATTTTGAGACTCCAAACACTAAAAATTTCATTAGTATTTTGAAAGCGTTAGGGTTAGAAAATAAAAAATCTTTATTTATATTGGGTGATTCAAATAAAAATGTATATTTGTCGTCACGCAATTTAAAAGCTTCTAATGTGGTAACTAACTCTGAATTAAGCACGTATGCGATTTTAAACGCTAATAATTTAGTGCTTTTAGAAGGTTCTTTAGAAGGAATTGAAGAAAATTTAAGCAAATAATAGGAAAATGAGTATTATAATTAAGCCTATAATTACAGAAAAAGTCACTAAACAAAGTGAAATTTCAAACCGTTTTGGTTTTGTAGTTGATAAGAAAGCAAACAAAGTTCAGAT
>CANCJZ010000136.1 GCA_947378465.1 Flavobacteriaceae bacterium | reverse complement strand
AGTCAAACCTCCACCAGGACACAAAGGTAAAGCACCTGCACAATTTGCAGAAGCTGGAGTATTAGTAACATGACCTGAAGCAGGTAAACTGACACACCCTGTAGTGTTACTAGTTACAACAACTGTATAAGTACCAGTAATAACTGTATTAAAAGTTGCTACGTTACCTGGATTTGATCCATTAGGTGTAGTCCAAGAATACTGATAAGTTCCTGACCCTCCTATAACAGTTGCATGAATAGAAGTTGGATTAGTAGGAGTACCTGGGCACAAAATTGCATCATTAACAGTAACAACTGGTAAAGGATTAACCGTTATAATGACTGATTTTGTAAAAGTACAAGTCGATGAAGTTGTAAAAGCAATATCATCAATTGCAAAATCATTTCCATTAGCTAAAATCACATTATCATAAATAGCTATTTGAGCTAATGTACTTGCCCCTGAATTCCACACATAAGTATATTGAACCCAATTTCCACAAGTGACAGTAGAAGGAGCAGCCCCAATTCCTAAGGAAACTCCATTAATTTTCACATTTAATGAAGCCGGACTTTGAGGTGCTATTGATTGAATCCAATAACTAAAGGTATAATTTTGTCCTGCAGTTACTGATATATTTTGACCCCATACTTTATCATTTCCTGAATTATAAATTGAACCATCAACGACCATCATATTTCCAGTTGTTGAAGTATGATCTCCACATGAAGATATTCCAGGAGATTCCCAAATACTAGGATTTGTAGTAATCCCATAAGCTTTTTGAGCATGTGTAGTATTGGTAGGATTATAATAAGTATAATCAGAAGAAAAACCTGCATTTCCAAAAGTAAAATCACCATTGTAAACCAAATTACGTAAAGTTGTTACCGGTGATGATACTGTATAAGTCGTACTAACTAATGGAGTAACAGAGGGTGAACTACTATTAGGAGCAGTCAATGAAGGATCAGCAGGCGAAGCAGACCATGTATAGGAAGTACCACCACTAACAAACAAAGAAACAGAACTACCCACACAAACTGATGATGCGCTTGAATTTGCTATTAAAGGATTCGCAGGCGATGATAAAACAATACCCGTTGCCGTAGCAGTAACAGCAGGTGAATTACTATCAGTAACTGATATATTATAAGTGCCTGGAGGTAAAGCTGTAAAAACCCCAGTGGCATTTGTTTGAGAAAGTGTACCAGAAATAGAATAAGTAGTATAAGGCGCAATTCCTCCCACTCCATAAACCATAATCGACCCATCATTAGTTCCAATACAAGAAGGATTAATTGAAGAATAAGTCACTGACAAAGGCACTGGCGGTGGAGTGACTGCAAAATCATCAACAGCAAAATCATTCCCAACTGCATTTGTATTGTTATTCCACATTTCAATGTTCACACATGCGCTTGACGGAACAAAATGATACACTACTTTTTGCCAACCACTAGCTGGCAAACCAACTAAAGTAGCTCCAGAAATCAATGACGAACTACTCACATTATTAAATTGGATCCCCAAATCAGCTTGTGTTGCTGCATTGGTTACGGTAGTCGAAACCGATTTTACCCAATAACTAAATGTATAGGTAGCACCAACAGTAAGTCCACATACTCCTCCACCACTATTACCAGCTCTCCAAAACCTTTGAGATCCACCAGTAGTATTACCATCAATGACCATCATATTTCCTGTTCCAGTAGTATGATCTCCACCTGCAATAAAATTTGCGGTGTTCATGGGCTGTGGATTAGTTGTAAAGGCATAATCTCCAGAAGCTGTAGTCCCTGAAAATGGTTGTGTAATTAGGTTATAACCTGCTCCATTCAAACTGAAGCCAACCCCATTCCCCCCACTTTCAAAATCACCGTTTACCAGCAGATTTTGAGAATATAAATTACCTATAAACAAACAACTTAATAGAATAAATGTAATTTTACTTTTCATTTCGAAAACAATTTTTAGGAGCGAAATATACATAAATATCTATAATTTTTGTCTTAAAATTTCATTTTTTTTATTTTTAAAAGCCTTAACACTATTTATAATTCAATAATAATTATCTTTGTGCCTTAATTTTTATAAAAATTTCTTTACCCAAAAAAAATGACTAATAACGAAGAATTCAAAGACGAAATCGGAAACAATCACATAGGAACTAACGATCAAACTCCTATTAGAGAAGACGCTTTTAAGCTAAGTGACGACGAAAAGATTGAATCCATTAAAAAAGACGTTGAAAAAATACTAACAACATTAGGAATGGACTTGACTGACGACAGTTTGAAAGGCACCCCTAATAGAGTAGCTAAAATGTTTGTAAAAGAGTTATTCGGTGGTCTTAATCCTAACAAAAAACCTAGCTCTTCCACCTTCGAAAATAAATACAAATATGGCGAAATGCTAGTTGAAAAGAACATCACCGTTTATTCAACTTGTGAACATCACCTACTTCCTATCGTAGGAAGAGCTCACGTTGCTTATATTTCTAACGGAACTGTTGTGGGGCTTTCTAAAATGAATCGTGTAGTGGATTACTACGCTAAAAGACCTCAAGTACAAGAGCGTTTAACGATACAAATTGTAAAAGAATTACAAGCCGTTTTAAATACCGATGACGTAGCCTGTATCATTGACGCCAAACACCTTTGCGTTAATTCAAGAGGAATTCGCGATATTGAAAGCAGCACAGTTACTGCTGAATTTGGCGGAAAATTCAAAGAAGAAAACACAAGAAGAGAATTTTTAGAATACATTAAATTAGACACTAAATTTTAATTACTAACTCCATTTAGGTCTTTTTAAAAAAATCAATATATGCAACTTTACAAACATCAAAATCTTAAAATCTACAACTCATTAACTGGCGAAAAAGAAAACTTCTCTCCTATTCACGAAGGGAATGTTGGAATGTATGTTTGCGGTCCTACAGTATACAGCAATGTCCATTTAGGAAACGTTAGAACCTTTATGAGCTTTGATGTAATTTATCGTTATTTATTGCATTTGGGTTACAAAACAAGATATGTTAGAAACATCACGGATGTAGGTCATATCGTGGATGACGTGGATGATGGTGAAGACAAAATTGCAAAAAAAGCACGCCTGGAACAATTAGAACCTATGGAAATTGTACAACGTTATACCGTTGACTTCCACACTATATTAGATAAATATAATTTTCTTCCTCCAAGTATTGAACCTACAGCTACAGGTCATATTATTGAACAAATTGAAATTGTCAAACAAATTATCGAAAAAGGATTTGCTTACGAAGTAAATGGATCCGTATATTTTGATGTAGTCAAATTCAACGAAACTCATAACTACGGCAAATTAAGCGGCCGAAATATTGAAGACATGCTTGCCAATACTAGAGATTTGGACGGGCAATCGGATAAAAAGAATCCTCAAGACTTTGCTCTTTGGAAAAAAGCCGAGCCAGAACACATTATGAGATGGCCTTCCCCTTGGGGAGTAGGTTTCCCAGGTTGGCATTTAGAATGTACCGCAATGAGTACCAAATATCTTGGGGAAACATTTGACATACACGGAGGAGGAATGGATTTAAAATTCCCCCACCACGAATGTGAAATTGCTCAAAACGAAGCTTGCACAGGCCATTCGCCAGTTAACTATTGGATGCACGCCAATATGCTAACGCTTAATGGAAAGAAAATGGCGAAGTCTACCGGGAATAATATACTTCCTAGTGATATCTTTACTGGAGACAGTCCTTTTTTATCTAAAGCATTTGCTCCAAATGTAGCGCGTTTTTTTATGCTTCAAGCACATTACAGAAGCATTTTAGACTTTTCTAATGATGCGATTTTAGCAGCTGAAAAAGGTTTTAATCGATTAATGGAGGCAATGGATTTAATCAAAGATATTCAAGCTACTGATAAATCTACTTTAGACATCAACTCTTGGAAACAATTGTGTTATGATGCCATGAATGACGATTTCAACACTCCTATATTAATCGCTCAGTTATTTGAAGGGATTCGTTTTGTCAATTTATTGAACGACAAAAGGGATACCCTTACTGCTGAAGATTTGAAAACATTAAAAGACACTTTAGAAGTATTCACATTTGATGTTCTTGGAATCAAAAACGAAAAAGCTTCCAGCAACAACACTGAAAAGCTGGACAGCGTGATGGAAATGCTTATCCAAATGCGAGAAGAAGCCAGAGCCAACAAAAACTGGGGATTATCTGATGAAATCAGAGACAAACTCCTATTAGTAGGAATTCAATTAAAAGATGGTAAAGAAGGAACTTCCTATAGCATCCAATAAATAATGTTAAAAAAAATATTGATATCGCCTCTTGTGTTCCTCATTCGATTTTACCAAGAGGCGATATCTCCTTTTACCCCGGCAGCATGCCGATTTGAACCTACTTGTTCCAGTTATTTTCTCGAAGCATTAAAGGTTCATGGTCTTTTCAAGGGAAGCTACCTTGGCATTCGAAGAATATTGAGTTGCCATCCTTGGGGAAGAAGTGGCTACGATCCAGTACCTAAAAAAGAGAAACACAAATAAAAGTTAATACTGTTTATTTGAAAATAATATTGTTATTTTTGAATTGCTCAAACAGAACAAAAAAAATAATCATGATCTGGAATCCATCTGAAGGCTTGCATTTAGGTTTTATTACCTTAAGAATATACAGTTTAATGTTTGTAATAGCATTTGCATTAGGCTATTATATAACTAAAAAAATATTCATTAAAGAAAATGAAGATTTAGAAAAACTAGACACTTTATTCATCTGGACCGTATTAGCCACCTTACTTGGTGCACGATTAGGACACGTTTTTTTCTATCAATGGGAATATTTCCGAAACAATCCTTTGGAAATCCTTCTTCCTTTTCGATTCCAACCTCATTTCGAGTTTACAGGATTTCAAGGTTTAGCAAGTCACGGAGCTGCAATTGCAATTATTGTAACCATTTATTTTTACAGTAAAAATGTAATCAAAAGACCAATGCTCTGGGTATTAGACAGAGTCGTTATTCCAGTAGCTTGCGGTGCTATATTTGTTAGAATTGGTAACTTTTTTAACTCTGAAATCGTAGGGACAGTAACCCAAAGCAAATTCGGAATCCGATTTGTGAGAGATTTTTATAACACTCAAGATGCTGTTGCCAAAACACAAATCCAAGATCCTGACAGCGCTTACAATGCAATCGTTCACGAGCCTAGATTCGCTAACTTATTAGCACAAGTTCCCGCCAAACATCCCGCACAATTATACGAGTCTATTTCCTATATCGCTGTTTTCTTTATTCTTTATTTTCTATATTGGAAAACCAATGCTAAAGAAAAACATGGATTAATCTTTGGTGTATTCTTAATCTTATTATGGACAGTGCGTTTTGTCGTTGAGTTTGTTAAAGAACGTCAAGGGGGTATTGAAGACTCTCTAGGACTATTTACTACAGGTCAATGGCTTAGTATCCCTTTTATTCTTATCGGTCTTTATTTCTTGTTTATGGCTGAAAAACCATTGAACCAGGAGAATTAACAGATAGTAATCAGTGTAAAGCGTATCGGATTATGTGTTCTGAATAGAAGTAAACACCATCATTCATAACACCAAGATCAGCAATTTGCATTATACTAGACAATAAGAATATCCACCCAGTCAATATACAATATACAACATACAATATACTATCTTAAGATAATGATTATAAGGGCGCGTCCTACGGACCGGGCTTTCCGCTACAATCTTTTGTTTTTTTAAGAAAAAAAACAAAAGGATTTCCGCTACAATCCCTCGCGCAAATCCTCTTTCATAAAATTATTTTTCTTCAATAGAACATTATTCTAATCAGAAATTTTTAAAGCAATAGAATCTAAAAGAAAATAAATCACAACACAATCTCCTCCCCCAACAATAATCCATAATACATCATTCATAACTCATAATTAAAGGCACTAGAAATTTCTCAAACCCATCAATAATCATTTTAAAAGGATTTATAAAAATATTCATAATACATACAAACATATTCATAGGTTTTAGAAAGATATTCAAAGGCTTTACAAACATACACTAAGGCTATACAAACATATTCAAAGGCTTTACAAACATATACTAAGGCTTTAGCAAGAGATGTCATTTCTTTAGAAAGAGATGTCATTTCTTTAGCGAGAGATGCCATTTCTTTAGCAAGTAACCCTTCCGCTACATAAAGTCCCATTAAGGTGTTACAAAACATATTAAGGTGTCATCAAACATCTTTAAGGTATTACAAAACAAATACAAAGTGCCTCAATAGATATTAAATCATTCCCACTAAGTGATCTCTCTTAATACTTTTATCATCAATTATATTCTCAAACCTTCCCTAATTAGAGTAGATCAATTAATAATTTCAAACTTTTGCTCCTTTCAACCCCTACAAGATGTTAAACCCAACAAGACTTCAAACTTATATTTAACAATAAAAATTCTATTTCCTTTATTATCCTTATTTATTAATCATAAATTATCCATTGTCAATTACAATCCTATAATATACAACAACCTATAACAAAAAAAAGGACCACATATTGTGATCCTTTTTGTTATATTAAAGAAGTTTGATTATGCTTCTTGATTTCCTGTATGATGACTTTCGATTTCAGCGATATCCTTTTTAGTCATCGTATCCACTAATACTGGAGTTGCAATGAATAAAGATGAATATGTACCTACTACAATACCGATAAGCATAGCAAAGATAAATCCTCTAATAGACTCTCCACCGAAGATAAACATCGTTAATAATACTAAAATCATCATTAATGAAGTATTCACCGTTCTTGATAAAGTTGTATTAATAGAAGCGTTTACCACTTCTTTAAAGCTACCTTTTCTGTTACCTGCTAAGAACTCACGAATTCTATCGAATACAATTACAGTATCGTTCATAGAGTAACCGATTACAGTTAAGATCGCAGCAATAAAGTGCTGATCCATTTCCATGTGGAAAGGCATGAATTTATAACATAATGAGTAAATACCCAATACGAAGATAACATCGTGCGCCACAGCAGCGATAGCTCCTAATGAATATTGCCATTTACGGAAAGACACCATTAAGTATAAAAAGATAACCGCCATAGCTCCTAAAACAGCCCAATAAGAGTTTGTTTTAATATCTTCCGAGATCGCAGCACCTACTTTAGAAGCTTGTAATACTCCTAATGTTTTCTTATCTGACGAGTTGATGAATTCATCTCTAGAGATGTTATTATAATATTTCTTTAAACCTTCGTATAATTTGTCATTTACTTCTTTATCTACACCACTACCTTCTTCAGTAATTTTGTATTTAGTAGTAATTTTTAATTGCTCGTCTTCACCAAATACTTTTGCTTCAACACTAGTACCAAATACTTTTGATAATTCTTCTGATACTTGAGTAGGCTCTACTGGTTTTTCAAAACGTACTTGGAAAGTTCTTCCTCCTACGAAATCCACACCTTGATCTAAACCATTCACAAAGAACAACGATACAAAACTTACTATAATAACTACTCCTGACAATAAGTATGTCCATTTTTTGAATCCTAAGAAATCAAAATGGAATCCTGTAAACCAGTTTTTAGTTAATGGAGTCGTAAATGTTAAGTCTTTATTCTTAGCAATATCTCTATCAATAAAGATTCTAGCAATAAAAATTGAAGTAAATAAAGAGGTAACGATACCTATAAGTAACGTTAATGCAAATCCTTTGATTGGACCTGTACCAAAGATGTATAAGATAGCACCTGTCAATACGTGAGTAACGTTTGCATCAATGATTGAACGCATCGCACCCTTCCAACCGTAAGCAGTAACTACTGCGTCCGCTAATGTTTTACCATCTCTTAATTCCTCTTTTGCTCTTTCATAAATGATAATGTTCGCATCCACCGCAGTTCCTAATGTCAATACGATACCTGCAATACCAGGTAATGTAAGTACGAAACCATAACTTGCCATTACTCCAAAAAGGAATAATAAATTCACTAATAATGCAACATTTGCATACATACCTGCTCTACCGTAATAGAACACCATCCATAAACATACTAATAAGAATCCAACGATAGAAGAATTCATACCTGCATCAATCGCTTTTTGACCCAAGGATGGTCCTACTACTTCTGATTGAATAATTTCAGCAGCAGCTGGCAATTTACCTGCTCTTAATACGTTTGCTAAATCTTTAGTTTCAGCTACATCAAATGTCCCTGAAATCTCTGATCTACCACCAGCAATTGGACCTGAAGAAACTCCAGGAGCAGAATATACTACATTATCCAATGCAATAGCAATATATCCTTTTTGAGTATACGCTTTACCTGT
>CANCJZ010000135.1 GCA_947378465.1 Flavobacteriaceae bacterium | reverse complement strand
GACAAAAGGGTTTAGAAAAATATAACTAACCTAACAAAATATTAATTAATTCAAATCAAAACGCAGTCCGAGAGAGACATTGTTTTGTTTAATGGTGTTGTTTTGAAAAAGAGGGTTCATATCGTATTTAAGGTACAAACTGGTGTCTTTATAGCCAATATAGGCACTTAAACCGTAAATAAAATTATTAGTATTGAAATCACCTTTAGTGATATCTTGGGTTTTATACCCGTCGCTGTCGTAATTCAAATATTGTTTGGATTTTAAATTGGTCCCAATATAACCACCTATTCCCAGACGGGCCCCTTGATGGGTTTTGAACAGACGGGTTCCTTTGTTATCTCCTCCATTGGACAAATCAAATTCCATGTGGAGCGGTAAAACAAGATATACATTTTTGAATCTTGAATCGTCTTGATGAACTGGATTCACTTCAAGATTGGTTTGATTGCCATTTACGACAAAGCTTCTGTTGTCGGTAGGACGCAAGTTGTTGTACATTACAGAAAGACCATATTTAAGATGCATTAAATTGTCATTTTTCAACAAACGAGTACTCCAAGTAATTCCCCATTCGTAAAAGTGAGAACCTAAATAACGGAAATCAGACTTATCTGCAGAGCCATTAGTGATGACGTTGTTCAATCCTAAGGCGAAAACAAATTGAGAGGTGGTTCTACATTCTGGCTTAGGGCCTTTTTCTTTTTCTTTCTTTTTCTCTGCTTCACCAAGAGAAACGGTAAGAAACTTACCGTAGGTTTTGGTAGAGTCCACGGAAGCTAATTTACCATCCACTTTTTGTTGAACCAAATCGCTGAGTTCATTTTGAACCGCTGTTACTTTAGATTCAATAGTCAAGGCAGTAGCTTCGGCTAATTTTTTCTTATTATCATTGGCTTGATCTGTGGTGATTACACCTTTTTCAAGTTGTTGGTTCACTTCTTCTAATTTGGATTTCAGGTTTGCTTTTTCCTCAGAAGTAATTTTTTCGATTTTTTCAGCAATGTTTTTTGCTTTGGCTTCAAAAGATTCTTGCGCCATCATTTTAGTTGCTAGAAGGCATAGAGAAAGTGCTAGATAAACGGCTAATTGTCTCATAGTTTAATGTATTAAAGTTATGTAAATGGTTTATTATTGATCGTTTCTGTTGGCTACTGCCACACGAATTGCTTTAAAATTTCTTTTAATTAAATCCAATTTGGATTCTCTATAGGCTTGATTTAACTCTCCATCAACTTCTGAAAGGAGTGAGTTTGCGTCAACTTTAACCTTTTTGGGAGTGTTTATGACTATAGGAATATTTGAATTTAGAGTTTGAATTGATTCTTTATTCAAATTAATTGCTGAAGGCATCTTTTCAGATTGCACTACTGCTTTTTGAAGTTCCTCCGATTGATTGGTTTGGAGGTTAGTGACAACAGAGGTTTTAATAGTGTTTTTTTGATTGATTGAATTGAAACTCTTATGATTTTGGATGGCTAAAGTGGTATTGGATTGATTGTTCCCAAGGATTGGAGCAGCCATATTAATGGTTTTGGTTGTTGCTCCACTGTTGTCATCGGCCTCTTTAGTTGATGGTGCTTCATTGACCACCAAAGGAGTAGCAGTATTGGTTTTAGCGTCATTGTTTGAATAAAAGAATGCGCCAATAGAAAAGAAAAGAACTGTGGATGCAGCAATATACCACCAAAGAAAAGAAGGCTTATTTTTTTTGGTTTCATCAACAGATAACATTGCATCCAATCGATCCCAAGAATTTTCACTAGGATTGATTTGGCGAGCATTCAATTGCTCTCGGATTTGTTTTTCAATATTACTCGGTTCCATTTTCGTAATTTTTTAATTTGTTTATGCTTTGTTGCAACACTTTTCTTGCGTGAGACAATTGAGATTTGGATGTTCCTTCACTGATTCCTAACAACTGGGCTATTTCGTGGTGTTTGAAACCTTCAATAGCATAGAGATTAAAAACCATTTTATATCCCTCCGGCAGGCTGTCAATTAAGAACTGAATATCATCGACAGAGAATTGGCTTTCAATATTATTAAAGCTTTCTTCGAAATACTCTTCGTCATCAATAAAGGTAACTTTTTTCTGAACCCTTATATAGGATATGCATTCATTGATCATAATCCGCCGGACCCAACCTTCAAAACTTCCTTTGTGTTCGAAATTTTTAAGATTAAGAAAGACTTTAAAAAAAGCGGATATCATTAAATCCTCAGCTTGTTGAATGTCTTTGATATATTGTCGGCAAACACTTAACATTTTAGAAGAAAAAAGTTGGTAGATACGATGCTGTGCATGTCTATTATTCTCAATCGCTTGATTGATTAATTCTTTTTCTTCTTGATGTAAATGGATTACTTTTATCATTATACCAACAGTCTGTAAATTAAATTAGCGACAACATTCAGACAGTGTTCTATAAGCATAGACGAGAAGTCTTTCAAAATGGTTGCATGGGGTAGAAAAAAAATTATTTTTTTCTTTCAATTACATAATTGACCATTAAAGTCAAGCTGTCTTTATAAATGGAATCGGGGAAATTTTGGATTAATGCAAGGGCTTGGTGTTGGAACTCGACCATTTTTTGTTCAGCATAGGCTAATCCATTTTTGTCTTTAACAAATTGGATTACTTCTTTAACACGCTTTTTATCTTTGTTGTGGTTTTTGATGGAGTTAATGCACCAACTTTTTTCTTTGGAAGAACAATTGTTCAAAGCATATATTAAAGGGAGTGTCATTTTTTGTTCCTTGATATCAATCCCTGTAGGTTTGCCAATAGCTTCATCCGTATAATCAAATAAGTCGTCTTTGATTTGAAAAGCCATTCCAATAAGTTCGCCAAATTTACGCATGGTTTCGACTTGTGCATCGTTATCAGAGACTGATTTGGCACCAAGAGCACAACAAGCAGCAATAAGAGTTGCTGTTTTCTGGCGGATTATTTCGTAGTAAATATCTTCGGTGATATCAAGACGTCGGGCTTTTTCAATTTGAAGTAATTCCCCTTCACTCATTTCACGAACTGCTACAGAAATAATTCTCAACAAATCAAAATCGCCATGATCAATGGATAAAAGTAAGCCTTTGGAAAGCAGGTAATCACCCACAAGTACTGCGATTTTATTTTTCCAAAGTGCATTAATGGAGAAAAAACCTCTACGCCTATTACTGTCATCCACCACGTCATCGTGGACTAAGGTTGCGGTATGAATCAATTCAATTACACAAGCGCCTCTGTACGTTCGCTCTTCCACCACTCCATCCGCAATCATCTTGGCGGTTAAGAAAACAAACATAGGACGCATTTGTTTTCCTTTTCTATTGACAATATAATAGGTGATTCTATTCAATAAAGCGACTTTGGAGGACATCGAGTCATAGAACTTTTTTTCAAAAAGTTCCATTTCTTTGAGTATGGGTTGCTTTATTTGAGAAGTAATATTCATCGGTTTCAAAGATACAATATAGAAAGTATCTGAAAAATTTTTTTATTAGGTTTAAACCATTTACATTTATATTCGTCTTAACACCATGAACCATAAAAAAATAACTCTATGAAAACAAAATTTTTTATTTTAGGATTGGCAATGTCATTAATGACTATTAGCTGTAGTAGAAACGAAAAAGACAGTTCAACCATCACTGCAGATGAAGCTTCAGTAAATGCAAAAATGGATCAAGCCAATGATGATGTATCATCCATAGTTGAAGATCAAGAAGCGGCTACCTACTCCAATTCATCCAATGGAAAATCAACCGAAGTAGCCACCACTACTTATCCAATTGTAACAAGAGTTCCTGCTTTTGGAACACCTCCAACCGTAGGGCAAACTGTTACTAAAACAATTGATTATGGAACTACTGGAGTTACTTTAGCAAATGGAAATGTATTAAAAGGCGTGATTATTATTTCCTTCGTTTATGATCCAACGGCTACTTCACACACTATCAATTATACTTTCCAAAACTTCTATCATAATTCAATCAAATTTGATGGAAACAAAACGTTCACAAGAACAATGACAACAGCGACTGCTACCAGCATTAGCCATCCAATTGTTACTATGAATATGGATATGACGGCTACTTTCCCTGATGGAAGAGTATTTAACAGAGTAGGATCAAGAACAAGAGAAATTATTGCTGGTTACGATACTCCAAATGTAATGGCAGACAACATCTATCAAGTAACTGGTAGCTGGACAACTACATTCCCTAATACGGTTGAACAAACAAGTACTATAACTACACCTTTAGAGGTAAAAATGAGTTGTGCTAACGTAAACAAACCATTGATTGTACAAGGAGTGATTACTATAGTTAGAAACTCTCATACGGCAACATTGGATTATGGAAATGGCGATTGTGACAACTTAGCCGTATTCACAATCAACGGAGTTTCCTACAATATTGTTATTGGAGGCAACTAAAATACAACCCCCTCAAAAATGAAAAGCAGCTCAACGAGCTGCTTTTTTTATGATTTATTTGCTAATTGACCGCAAGCGGCGTCAATATCTTTTCCGCGACTGCGGCGTACTTTCGCTACAATGCCATTTTTTTCAAGTAATTTGATATATAAATCAATCGCTTCCGAAGAGGCTTGTTGGAATTCGCCATCATCGATAGGATTGTATTCAATTAAATTCACTTTACAAGGTACATATTTGCAGAATTTAACTAATGCTTCAACGGCTTCTTTTGAGTCATTAATTCCTTTCCAAACTACATATTCATACGTAATTTTGCTTTTGGTTTTTCGATACCAATATTCCAAACTTTCTCTTAAGTCTTTTAAAGGAAAATTAGAGCTAAAGGGCATTATTTGAGCACGAACCTCATCAATTGCGGAATGTAAGGAAACGGCTAACTTAAATTTCACTTCGTCATCGGCCATTTTTTTAATCATTTTAGGAATTCCAGAAGTAGAGACTGTGATTCTTTTAGGCGACATCCCTAATCCTTCATTTGAAGTAATCATATCGATTGCTTTGATTACATTATTGTAATTCATCAAAGGCTCTCCCATCCCCATAAAAACGATATTGGAAAGGGGGCGATTGTGATAGAGTTTACTTTCGTTATCAATAGCAAGTACCTGATCATAAATTTCACCTGGTTCTAAATTTCTCATTCTTTTCAAACGAGCTGTAGCACAAAAATTACAATCCAAACTACAGCCTACTTGACTTGAAACACAAGCTGTAGTTCGCGTATTGGTAGGAATCAAAACACTTTCCACAATCAAACCATCGTGTAGACGAACCGCATTTTTGACGGTTCCATCTTCACTGCGTTGCATAGTGTCCACTTGAATATGATTGATGACAAAATTGTTTTCGAGAAAAAGGCGAAGTTCTTTAGATACATTGGTCATATCCTCAAACTTATGCGCTCCTTTGCTCCATAACCATTCATAGACTTGATTTCCACGAAATGCCTTTTGATTATTGGCTTCAAAAAAATCGCGTAATTGATCTTTGGTTAAACTTCTGATGTCTTTTTTTTCGATTTCCATGCGGCAAAGGTAAAACAATTTGTCAATTTGTAATTTTGCTAAGGCCTTATTTGTAATTTTGCCAAAAAAATAAACGATGCATTTCCTATCTGACGAATTAGAAGACTACATAGAACAACATTCCGAAAACGAACCTACTCTATTGGCACAATTGAATAAAGAGACTTTTCAAAAAGTACTTTTACCAAGAATGTTGAGCGGCCGTTTTCAAGGAAGAGTGTTAAGTATGCTTTCCAAATTGATTCGCCCTTTGAATATTTTAGAAATTGGAACATACACTGGTTACTCGGCGCTATGTTTGTGCGAAGGAATGCAAGAGGGAGGCCAATTACACACTATAGACATCAAAGAAGAGTTAGTTGATTTTCAAAGAAAATATTTTGACCGTTCTCCTTGGGGAGCACAAATAGTGCAACACTTAGGAGAGGCCTTGGAAGTCATTCCTACTATTGAGATAAAATTTGATTTAGTATTTATTGATGCTGATAAAGAAAATTATATCAATTACTATGAGATGATACTTCCAAAAATGAATAAAGGAGGGATTATTTTGTCCGACAATGTATTGTGGAGTGGTAAGATATTAGAAGAAGTACACCCAAATGATGTTTCTACCAAAGTATTACTAGAATACAATTTGTTATTAAAAAATGACCCTAGAGTAGAAACGGTATTGTTGCCTATTCGAGACGGATTAACTGTTAGCAGAGTGTTATAAATTGTATTTTTTTTGAAAATACTTAAACGCTTTATAGAATACAATTCCATAAGTGAGCCCAAAAGCATAACCTGTAAGAATATCAGTTGGGAAATGCACTCCTAAATAGATACGGCTGTATGCAAATATCAAAGGATACAGAAATAATAAATTAACGTATCTATAGTCTTTCCTTAATAATAGATAAATAAAAGACATCGTTGCCATTGAATTGGCGGCGTGTCCTGAGAAAAAACTATAGGTATCCGATTGGTGAACGACTCTAATGATGTCTTTAATTTGAGGATCATTACAAGGGCGTAAACGTTGAAATATTCCTTTAAACAACTCTACGGATTCATTGCAACACAATAATATTAGTGTAATAAACAAAATAACAAATCCAAGAGTTTTCCCTCCTTTTTTAAGATACACAAGATACGCCAGAAACAAGAAGAAAGGTGACCAGTAGACTTGCTTGGTAATGATTAACCACAACGCATCGTAGGTAGACGAACCCAGACCATTGAGGAATACTAATAATTCCTTATCTAAAGCAATTATCTTATCAAGCATTAGAACTGTCGTTTGATCGGGCCTGTTAAATCATCCAGATTCTCTTTTACTTCATCCAAAGGATTGGGTACGTTTGTTTCCAAACTTCCTTTTACATTTTCAACTTCCGAAGTAAAATTGCTGGTAAGTTCTTTCATCGTAGTATCAATTCCATTTTCTTCTGCACTTTTTTGGATTTCGGATTTAATTTCGTTGGTTGCATTTTTTAATTGCGCCATTCCTTTTCCTAAAGTACGTGCGATAGCTGGAAGTTTATCTGATCCAAAAAGCATTAAGGCAATGAAAATAATAAAAATCATTTCGCCTCCTCCTATTCCAAACATCTTTTTATTTTTTTTAAAATTTAGTGCTACAAAAGTAAATAGAATTCAACACTAATAAAACAAGATTGGTTAATATCTCAATTATAATAGCACAGTCCGATTATTCAAATTTTGATTTTGCTTCTACTTTTGGCCATGCATTATTAGTTACATCAATATCAGCGGTTTCTTCTTTAGGATCGACCATAATTTTGATAATCGCTTTGTCGGTTGCAAAAGTACGATTGACTTCTTTGTCGTTCATTCTCCAAATTTGAGCTGGGAATGTTTTGGTCTCTGTAGTTCCATCCTCATAAGTCAATTCGACAATGATTGGCATTACTAATCCACCTGGTTTATCAAAAGTCACTTGATAGAAGTACTTTGGTTCTTTTAATTTAGCTTTTTCTTCAGCAGAAAAATGTTGGTTTACATATTCATCTAAAGCTTGAAAGTCTTTGATTTGAAATGCTTTGTTCATTTCAGGTTTATAATCAGGGCTACCATCAGCAATCATATAAACCATAGGCCCTGAATTAGAATCACGACGGCGTTGTTTTTTCAAAAACTCACTTACTTCTTTTGAAGGTTCGTTACTTACATAGTATTTTTTAACTTCTTTGATCCCGATATCAGTATAATCCGTAGTATAAAACCATCCTCTCCAAAACCAATCTAAGTCAAAAGCAGAAGCATCTTCCATAGTTCTGAAAAAATCTTCTGGGGTTGGATGTTTGAATTTCCATCGGTTAGCGTATGTTTTGAAAGCATAATCAAACAATTCGTGTCCCATAATAGTTTCACGAAGAATATTCAAGCCTGTAGCTGGTTTTCCATAAGCATTGTTCCCAAATTGGCGTAAGTTTTCAGAATTAGTCATAATAGGTTCTAATCCTTTTTGGTCCCCACTCATATAAGGAACAATTTTTTTTGCTGGTCCACGACGTGCAGGAAAATTAGGATCAAATGACATTTCAGTCAAATATTCCAAGAATGAATTCAATCCTTCGTCCATCCATGTCCATTGACGTTCGTCAGAATTGATGATCATAGGAAAGAAATTATGTCCTACTTCATGACAAACCACTCCTAACATTCCATACTTTACTCCATCCGTATATTTGCCATCTGTATCTGGACGTCCAAAATTCCAACAAATCATTGGATATTCCATTCCTTGATCTTTAGCATTGATGGAAATAGCTTTTGGATAAGGATAATCAAAAGTATAGGAAGAATAACTTTTTAGAGTGTGTGCCACCATACGAGTAGAGTATTCTTCCCAAAGTGG
>CANCJZ010000134.1 GCA_947378465.1 Flavobacteriaceae bacterium | reverse complement strand
TATCCGATGAATGTTGACATACAAATGAGCACAACAATTCCCCAAAGTGGTCTATTTATTGAAAAAACAATGGCAACCCCAAAAGAATTCTTCTTTAGGATTGCCATTGTTTTTTATCAATACGTTATCCCTAATGGGATTGTTTGAATCGTGTTTATGAAGGCTGTATTTGAATTGCTACGGGCTAATTCCTTTTATGGGGTTATTACACAAAAGACACAAAGAAGCACAAAGTTTCACAAAGTAATATCCGCAACGGCCTATTGCCTAATGCCTACTGCCTTAAGATAATTGCCTTAAAAAGCTGCTTTTTATATTCAAAACCTGACAGGTTGAGAAACCTGTCAGGTTCGAGACGTGAGTTACTATCGTGATTATCATTCGTGGATGGGTTAAAACCCATCCCTATTGAACAAAAATTGGGGTTACATTTTTAATAATTGTTAATCATTATTGGAGTTTGTGATTCTCCAACACTCTATTCTATTTCTAAAAGTATATCTCAATGTCTTGCTTCTTTTCTCTAATTTTCTATAGGAATAAAACCCTATTTCCTATACGCAAACTGCAATGGTCTAAAACCAAAAACATATACCGCACTGCTTTTCCGCAACGGCTTATTGCCTATTGCCTATTGCCTACTGCCTTAAAAAGATGCTTTTCTCTTTTCCAAGAACGCCGTAGTTCCTTCTTTAAAATCTGCGGTTCCGAAGCATTTACCGAAGTTTCGAATCTCTGTTTGGTACCCGTCTACGCCTTCTTTAAAGTTGGCGTTGATGGCTTTGATGGCTTTGCCAATAGCTACTGGAGAGTTTTTCATAATGCGGACCGCGATGGATTTTGTAAAATCTATTAATTCCGCTTGAGGCACCACGTGATTTACTAAACCTGCGCGGTAGGCGTCTTCCGCAGTAATCATTCCTGCGGTCATAATCATTTCCATTGCTCTTCCTTTGCCGATAAGTTGTGGTAAACGTTGCGTACCTCCATAACCTGGGATTACGCCTAAGGATACTTCTGGCAAGCCCATTTTGGCATTGTCTGAAGCCACGCGGAAATGGCAAGCCATAGCCAATTCTAATCCACCGCCTAAGGCAAAACCGTTAACGGCAGCGATAACTGGTGTATCTAAGTTTTCTACAAAATCAAATAACAGTTCTTGACCTTGTTGTGCTAGTTGAGCCCCTTCTTCCACAGAAAAGTTGGCAAATTCCGCAATGTCAGCACCCGCAACAAAGGCTTTTTCGCCTTCGCCGGTTACAATGATTGCGCGCACTTCTGGGTTTTTGTTTAAAGCGTCAAAACCGTCGTGTAGTTCCTTGATGGTGGCTACGTTTAAGGCGTTTAATTTTGAAGGGCGATTGATGGTGATTTGCCCAATTCCATTTTCCGAAGCAACAATGATATTTTCGTAATTCATAATAGATTATTTTTCAATTATTGGAAGCGAAACCGTGAAGGTGGTTCCTTTTCCGTATTCAGTTTCAAATGTAATAGTTCCTTTGTAATTTTCAATTATGTTTTTGATAATTCCCAATCCGAGTCCCATACCACTGGTTTTGGTGGTGAATTTAGGTTCAAAAATGTGTTCTGTATTCTCGGTTTCTATCCCGATACCGTTGTCTTTTACGGTGATGTGGACATATTCGCCTTCTCTTCTAACGGCCACCACTATGGATTTGTCTTCTTGTTCTTCTAAGATGGCTTGAATGGCATTTTTAATCAAATTGGTGATGATACGAATCAGCTGCGTACGATCCATGATGGTAATGATTTCCTGTTCGTCGCTTTCAAAATGGATGTACTCCTCATTAAAGATATCCAAGGAGAATTCCACTACTTCCACTACATTCAAGGTTTCATTTTGCTGTGCCGGCATGGAGGCAAAGTTTGAAAAGGCCGATGCCACAGCGCTCATGGTATCGATTTGTTGGATCAAGGTTTTGGTATAATCGCCGAGCTTTTGTTGCAGATTGGGATCTTGGGCATCAAATTTACGTTGGAAACTTTGCACGGTCAAACGCATAGGCGTCAGCGGATTTTTAATTTCGTGCGCTACCTGTTTGGCCATTTCGCGCCACGCTTGTTCCCTTTCGGACTGAGCCAGCATCGTTGCACTTTCCTCCAGCTTGTCCACCATTCGGTTATAGGCCTTAATCAAGGAATTGATTTCTTTGCTGTTGGCTTCAATGACAATCTTTTCGTTCTTTTGATTCAAACTCGTTTCGTTGATTTTGTCGGAAATGGTTTTTAGTGATTTGGTGATGTAACTCGACAGTAAGTATGCTAAAGCAAAGGCGATAATCAACATAAACAAATATACCTGACTAAGGCGAATCAAGAACTGCTGGATTTCATTTTCATAAAAACCATCGTCTTCTACATACGGTAGGTTCAATATTCCAAGAGGCTTGAATTTGTCGTCTTTGATTTGACTGTAGGAGGAGCGGATCTTGACGCCGTCGATGTTTTTGACGTCTACATAGCGTTTTTCAATGGACGACTGTACTAATTTGATGATGTAAGTAGGAATGGGCGGCGAAACATTGTCTACGGAAAAGGAGGATTTGGAGGATTTCAAGAGTTTCCCATGCAAACTATAGATGTTGATTTCCACATTGTGGATATCGGCCAATTCGTGAATTTTATCTTTAAAAATGAGCGGAAGGTTTTTTTCCGTCAGCGGATAAGTGGTGTTGGAAAGCACATAGTTGATGTGCTCTTTGATGGCATCTTCTTTGCGTTCGAGCCGCTCTTGGTAGTAGCTACGGGCTTCGTTTTGGAACTGAATGACCGAAATGGAGGCCAATAAGATGGAAGTGATTAGTATCAATACAATCATCGATAGGAAAATCCTAATTCGAAGGGAGAGCATCGACATTTTGAAATCAAAAAGCATCTATGATTGTTTTTTCTGTCTAATTCTTTTGTAAAACTTGAAGCCTAACATAATCAAAATCGAGAATAAAAAGATTCCGACTACTCCATAGATCCAGTTAAATTCATTTTTTAAAATTACTAAAAAAACAACTGCAAATAAAATAATTGTCGCGCCCTCATTCCAAAGGCGCATAAAATTAGACGAATGTTTGAACTGGTCGTTTTGCAATTGCTTGTAGATTTGGTGGCATTTCAAATGGTAGCAGTACAATAAAAATACAAATACCAGCTTGACGTGCATCCAAGGCATCGTCAGCCAAGCATTTCCCGTAGGGGTAAAAAACAACATCCAATAGGCAAAAATACTGGCCAAGACAGCGCTCGGCCAGGTGATGATATACCACAATCTGTAGGTCATTATTTTGTATTGTTGCAACAATATCTCGCGCTCTGGGGAGGGTTTTGCATTGGCTTCTATTTGATACACAAACAAACGCACGATGTAAAACAGTCCCGCAAACCAAGTAATGACAAAGATTAAATGCAGCGATTTGATATAGTTATACAATTCCATAAGGTTTTATTTAGCCCATTCTTTGATCCAGTTGGCTACTACGCCACACCATTCGTCGTCGTCGTTTAGACAAGGGATGGCCATAAATTCTTCGCCTCCGTGTTCTTTAAATTGTTCATTGGCTTCCATTGCAATCTCTTCCAAGGTTTCCAAACAATCGGATACAAAGGCAGGAGTTACTACGGCTAGTTTTTTGATGCCTTGCTCAGGCATTTTATTGATTTCAACATCGGTATAAGGCGTCAACCACTTGTCGCCCGCTAAACGCGATTGAAAGGTTTGACTGTATTTCCCTTCGGGGATGCCTAAAAGCGCTACGACTTGTTTAGTAGTTTCATAACATTGATGGCGGTAGCAAAACTCGTGTGCCGGCGAAGGCGTATTGCAACAAGCGCCATCAATAGTACAGTGGGACTTCGTTACATCTGTTTTGCGAATATGGCGTTTTGGGATTCCGTGGTACGAAAACAACAAATGATCGTATTCAAATCCCTCTAAATGTTTTTTAATGGAATTGGCCAAAGCCTTGATAAAATCGGGTTTGTTATAAAAAGCAGGGACGTTGGTAATGGTCATTTCTGGGAAATGCTTTTGACGCAATTCTTCTGCCAATACTACTATGGTAGTGGTGGAAGCCATTGCGTGTTGCGGGTATAAAGGCAACAACATCACTTCCGTAACACCTTGGTCTTTTAATTCTTGTAAGCCTTTTTGAATGGTCATTGTGCCGTAACGCATTGCTAAGGCAACAGGTAGTTCAACCATTTGCTTTACCTTTTGGTGCATTTTTTTGGAAATTACTATCAAAGGCGAACCTTCGCTGGTCCATATTCTGCTGTAGGCTTCTGCTGATTTTTTAGGTCGGGTTTGTAAAATAATCCCTCTTACTAACAAGGCACGCAATAAAAACGGAACGTCGATAACGTATTTGTCCATCAAAAACTCATCTAAATACGGCTTGACATCTTTGGCCGTTGGACTTTCGGGCGAGCCTAAATTTACTAGTAATACTCCTTTCATATTTCTTATTTTGGTTTACAAAACCTCTGTAGGTTTGGTTTATATTTTATTAAAATGAATCAAAGTGATGGGTGCGCTTTGAAGCGCGGTAAAAGTAATTAAACTTATTTTTTAACTAAACCCATTAACACTTTTTTATTTATTGTTTGATATACGAAATCAATAACAACTAAGTGTTTGGATTGATGGACATCAAATATTTCTTAGGTGTGGTGGCGAATTTCTTTTTAAAAGCCGCTATAAAATGGCTTCCGGTGCTATAGCCAATCTTTAAACCCACCTCGTTTACATTATAAGAACCGCTGTCCAAGAGTTGTCGGGCGTAGTCCATTTTATAATCAAACAAAAAGCCATAAACGGTGTCACCATAAATTTGTTTAAAGCCCATTTTCAGGCGTTTCATGCTCAAGCCTACTTGCTCTGCCAGGTCTTCCAGACTTGGTGGTTCGGATAAATTAGCAATGATGATCTCTTTCGCCTTTTTGATTTTCATTACATTTTCTTCATCAATCAAAAACGGACATTGTTCCGCATTAGGATCTTCGGAACGATTGAAAAACAAACTCAACAATTCGTAGCCTTTGCCTTTATAATAGAGGTTTTTGATGGATGGATTCAAATTGTAATTGAACAATTGACTCAACACGATGGCCATTGAAGGACTGATGTCGCTTTCTTTATAATATTTGCGGTCTTTGTTTTCTTGACTTAAAAAAGGAATGTGTTCCGCCTCGTTGGAAAACAAACTGTGGAACTTTTGAATGGAAACAATCACTGAAATGACCCAAGTGTGGGGTGCCAATTCTAAATTCAATGGCAATTCTTTCTGCGGATTGTAAAATAATAGGGATTTTTCTTCTTTCAAATCGAGTGCATAAGAGCCTTCGTTGAAGATAAATTTGGCTTTTCCTTTGATCCCAAAGTGAAATTGGATCAGCCCTTGATTGACTTGTCTGTTGACATGGTAGGTTTCATTTCCATCATTTTGAAAACGAATTAGCGTAAAGTCTTTTTCAATTTTAATTTCTTCCTGTGAACCCATAGCGATATTTTTTGACATTACAAATGATACTTTAACCGATTTCTTATTTAGAATTATTCTATATAATACTGTTCGAATGGCTTGATTTCATTACAAATTTAGAATAAATAACGCTATAAAGGCATTTTTTTGTGAAAAACTCGCGAAGCGATACAAAAAGTACTTTCAGCGTTACTTTTATAAAAGCCATAAATATAACTTTGTCTCACTTTTAGGTAAAGAGTATACAATGGAAAACGGAAACATAGTTAAGCACAACACTTTTTATGCCATCGGAATGAGTTATAAAAAGGCCGATGCGGAAACCAGAGGAAAGTTTAGCTTGGATGCAGTAGCAAAAGAGAACTTACTCAATCAAGCAAAAAGAGAAGGGATAGAATCACTAGTAGTGACTTCTACTTGTAATAGAACCGAGATCTACGGTTTTTCACAACATCCGTTTCAATTAATCAAATTACTTTGCGAAAACAGTCAAGGCACCGTGGAAGATTTCCAAAAGGTGGCCTATGTATATAAAGGAAAAGAAGCGGTATCGCATATGTTTCGTGTAGGTACCGGTTTGGACAGTCAAATCCTTGGTGATTTTGAAATCATCAGTCAATTAAAAATGGCCTTTGCTCAAAGCAAAGAGTTTGGTTTAGACAACAATTTCTTAGAGCGTTTGGTGAATTCTGTGATTCAAGCGAGCAAAAAAATCAAAACCGATACAGAAATATCTTCGGGAGCTACTTCGGTATCCTTTGCTTCGGTGCAATACATTTTTAAAAATGTAGAAGACATTGCTAATAAAAATATATTGCTTTTTGGCACAGGAAAAATAGGGAGAAATACCTGCGAGAATTTGGTGAAACACACCAAACACGAGCAAATCACTCTGATTAACCGTACCAAAGACAAGGCTGAAAAGCTGGCTAAAAAATTAAACGTTATTGTAAAAGACTACGCTGATTTGCAATTGGAATTGCAAAAAGCGGATGTTGTGGTCGTGGCTACGGGTGCTCAAAATCCTACCATAGACAAGGCGATATTGAATTTGAAAAAGCCAATGTTGATTCTGGATTTGTCGATTCCTAAAAATGTACACGAAAATGTACAGGATTTGGAAGGCGTAACGCTTATCCACATGGATCATTTGTCGCAAATTACCGATGAGACTTTAGAAAATAGAAAACTTCATATACCGGCCGCTGAAGCCATCATCGAAGAAATCAAGGACGAGTTTTTGGCTTGGACCAAACAACGCAAATTTGCACCTACTATTCACGCTTTAAAAGACAAACTCAATTCGATTAAAGACGGGGAACTAAAAGTACAACGCAAGAAAAACTCTAATTTCGACGAAGAACAAGCCGAAATCATCAGTTCTCGTATCATTCAAAAAATCACCAATCATTTTGCCAATCATTTAAAAGATGACAACACTATGGTGGATGAGAGTATTCAATGGATTGAGAAAATTTTCCAATTAGAAACGGCTACAAAATAATGAGCAAAATCATTCGCATAGGAACTCGTGATAGTGAATTGGCCCTTTGGCAAGCACATACGGTTCAAAAACAACTCAATGATTTGGGATATAAAACCGAGATCATTGCCGTGAAATCCCAAGGAGATATCATTCTTGACAAACCACTTTATGAATTAGGGATTACCGGAATTTTCACCAAAACCTTAGACATCGCTATGATCAATGGACAGGTAGATATTGCCGTGCATTCGATGAAGGATGTGCCAACGGCTTTGCCTATTGGGATTGTTCAAGGAGCGGTTTTGGAACGCGCCAACATTTTAGACATCCTGGTACACAAAGGAACTACTGATTTTTTGGAATCGGAAGGGACTATTGCTACAGGTAGTTTGCGTCGTCAAGCGCAATGGTGGAACAAATACCCTAATCATACCGTGGTGGATTTGAGAGGCAACGTCAATACCCGTATGCAAAAATTGCAAGAAAGCGATTGGAACGGGGCGGTATTTGCCGCAGCGGGGTTGGAACGCATCAACTTAAAACCCGAATCATACATCAATTTGGATTGGATGGTACCGGCACCTGCACAAGGCGCAATGGTAGTTTTAGCAATGGCAGAGAACGAATATACCTTGGATGCGCTTTCACAATTGAACCATATCGAAACCGAAATCTGTACTTATATCGAACGCCAATTCCTCAAAACACTTGAAGGCGGTTGTACCGCTCCAATTGGGGCGCTTGCTAGATATAATGAGAAAGATGATACTATTGAATTCCAAGGCGTTTTGTTGTCTATTGATGGAAAAGAAAAACTGGAAATCAACAAAACAGTGGACATCTCTGAGTGGAAAAAGCTGGGATTCCTTTCGGCTCAAGAGTTATTAAACAACGGTGGTAACGAGTTAATGACGGCTATCAAAAAAATATTGCAAAAATAATGTCGCATAAAACAACTATAGTTAGTACCAAAAAACTATTGGCGGATCAAAAACAATTGTTGTTAGATCAGCACTTCACGGTGGTTGAGGAGAACTTTATCGAAACTTCTTACCATTCCTTTGAACTGTCCACTATTAATCAAAACCTCATCTTTACCAGTCAAAACGCCGTACAAAGTGTTTTACAACATCCGCAATGCGAAAGTTTGAAAAGCAAAAAAGTGTTTTGCGTGGGAATGAAAACCAAAGCCTTGTTGACTGATAATGGTTTTGACGTCATAGCATATACGGGTTATGCCGCTGATTTAGGCGAAATCATCGCATTGATTTATGGAAAAGAAAGCTTTACTTTTTTCTGTGGCAATTTGCGCAGAGAGGTGTTACCAGAAACTTTGCGAGAAAACGAAATCACTTTCAACGAGATTGAAGTGTATCAAACCAATATTACTTCGAAAAAAATCAGTAACAAAGC
>CANCJZ010000133.1 GCA_947378465.1 Flavobacteriaceae bacterium | reverse complement strand
ATGTCATTCCAATATGGGTTTTTCGCTTCGATAAAATGAATATTATGTTTTGTTAAACGCTCTAAAAGATTTTCAAACTCTAATTTGCTATTGGGGTAAAACACTAAAAAGTCATCTAAACCAAACGAATGTAGAGCTTTCTCCTCGGATTGCGTGAATTCCAAATGCCAATTTTCATTTGACTTTCCTATAAATATGCCATCATACCCATGGTGATTTTGAAAACCACCCAACAATTCAAATCCCAATACTTCCGTATAAAAGGACTTAATCTGTTCTAAATGGTTCGTATGTCGCGCAAATCGAAAAGTCATAATTAACTGAGAAGGGATTTATTCCGCTAATTTATCTAATGCATATTCTATTAATGCGTCCACCGCCTTATAAGGATCGTCGCTAAAAGTTCCTGTTGCTCTATTGGCAATAATAGCATTTAATGATAAACATTCATGGCCTAATAACTTGCCAAGCCCATAGATTGCTCCTGTTTCCATTTCAAGATTGGTCATTTTGATTCCTTCAAATTCAAATTGGTCCATTTTAGAATTCAATGCAGGGTCTTGAATATCTAAACGTAATACACGCCCTTGAGGTCCGTAAAAGCCACCAGCAGTACCTGTAAAACCTTTGAATATCTTATCGCTTTCAATACGTTTTTCAAGTAGTGCACTTCCTTTGATGACGTATGGACGTCCTTTTCTCATATCCCAATTGGTTTGTTGAATAAAAGCATCTTCCATAGCCGTTTCAGAAATAGAATCAATCAAATAAGAGCGAAGCATATTGTCCAAACCTAAACCATATAGGCTCAATACAATACTATCACAAGGAATGTCCGCTTGTAAGGAACCAGATGTTCCAATGCGAACAATGTTTAAAGAAGTTAGCGTTTCTTTAACAGTACGCGTCTCTAAATCGATATTTACCAAAGCATCCAATTCATTCATTACAATATCAATATTGTCAGGACCTATTCCTGTAGAAATAACGGTCATTCTTTTGCCTTTATAGATACCTGTTTGCGTTTTGAATTCTCTTTTTTGTTGTGAAAATTCAATGCTTGAGAAGTATTTGGTAATTTTCTCTACTCTATTCTGATCCCCTACAAAGATGATGTCCTTTGCAATATGTTCTGGTTTTAGATTTAAGTGGTACACACTTCCATCTGGATTTAATATTAATTCTGATGATTGTATCATTTTTATTTTTTTGGTCTTATTTTATTGTATTAGATATATTTTGTCAACTGCACACTTTCAACAGAGCACAGTCACTATCCTCCAACTCGTTTTGTTTTAAAGCCTTTATCTTTAAGAATCGCCATTATTTTATCGCGATAATCCCCTTGAATGATGATTGCTCCGTCTTTAAAGCTCCCCCCCACACTGAGTTTGGTTTTGATTTCTTTAGCTAATATTTTAAAATCTTCATCATCTCCTTCATAACCCTCAATAATAGTGGTCGGTTTGCCTTTTCTTTTTTCAAATTTACAAATCATAGGTTCATTTTGAACGAATAGTTCGTGTTCTTTTTCTTCTATTTCCTCAGGTTCATTGGATACCTCGTGATCAGGAAATAGTTTTTTTAATTGTTCTTGTAGATCCATCTTTATCGGATTTCTTATAGTTATTTTTTTATACGCACATTTACAAAGTATATCCTTAATAATCCGTGCGCTTTAAATTTAAAAACTAAAAAAGACATCGAGTATAAACTCAATGCCTTTTGTATTGAAAAGTAAAAATACTATTATTTTTTAATTAAGCCTAACTCTACTAATCTTTCATTTAAATAATCACCAGCGGTAATATCTTCAAATTGTTTTGGATGCGTTGCATCAATACATTGCTCTAAACAATTTAATGGCATATCACTCACAGGATGCATAAAGAAAGGAATAGAATAACGTGAAGTATTCCACAATTCTCTCGGTGGATTGACCACTTGGTGAATAGTTGATTTCAATTTGTTGTTGGTATGTCTCGATAACATATCACCTACATTAATCATTAATTCATCAGGTTGAGCCATCGCATCTATCCAATCACCAGCATGATTTTGAACTTGTAATCCTTTACCTTGAGCCCCCATCAAAAGGGTAATCAAGTTGATATCCCCGTGGGCTGCAGCGCGAACGGCTCCATCTTTAGGCTCATCTGTAATAGGAGGATAGTGAATAGGACGTAGGATGCTATTTCCGTCTTTGATAAAATTATCAAAATAAAACTCATCCAAACCTATGTGTAAAGCCAAAGCTCTCAACACATAAACCCCTGTTTTTTCAAGCATTTGATACGCTTCTTTACCAATTGCATTAAAGTTGGCTAATTCGTTTACCGTAACATTGTCAGGATACTCACTAGCATACTTTGAATCTTTAGATACATATTGCCCAAAATGCCAAAATTCTTTTAAGTCACCAGCGGAACGACCTTTAGCGTGTTCTTTTCCAAAAGAAACATAACCGCGTTGTCCACCAATACCAGGAATTTCATATTGAGCTTTGGTTTCTAGAGGAAGATTAAAGAAGTTACGAACTTCTTGGTATAAATCACCAACCAATTGATCATCTAAAAAATGACCTTTTAACGCTACGAAGCCGATATCTTCATAAGCACTTCCGATTTCATTTACAAAATTTTGTTTACGTGCCGGATCATCCGACAGGAAATCACGTAAGTCAACACTTGGAATCTGTTGCATATTACATTTATTAAAAGATACGAATTTGTGATTTTCCTCTTTGTATTAAGTGTAGTTCTTTTTAATCAAAAAATATTAAAGATTTTCAAAGAAAACAATAACACTAAAATGTTTTTGTTAATAACTTAAATACGGGAAATTTCAATCATAGATACAAATGTAACTATTTTTTATATTCCTTGTAGCAATGTTATTAACAATTTGAAACCTTCTGTTTTTTGTGATTCATTAAAAGGAAAGATTGGTTTTTATTATTTTATTAAAATTTACATGTAATGATGTTTCACTAATAGCTTATATTTGAGTTCAAATTGATTTAGTATGAATAGGACTATTTTAAGATTTTCATTCACCATTTTTTTTAGTTTAATTACGTTTATAGTCGCGGCTCAAAAACTACAATCCGATTCTAAACCTTTCGTTTTAGGAACTATTGAAAGTTTAGATTCCAAGATATTAGTTGAAAAAAGAATTCTCAATATTTATTTGCCGGAAGGCTATAATCCTAAAGATAGTATTGCCTATCCTGTTGTTTATTTATTGGATGGATCGGCTGATGAGGATTTTATTCATATTGTTGGTTTGTATCAATTCAATACATTTCCTTGGATTGATAGAGTTCCCAAATCCATAATAGTTGGAATAGCCAATGTGGATCGCAAAAGGGATTTTACTTATCCTTCGTCGATTGCTTCGGATACTAAACTCATTCCGAGTTCAGGGAAGTCGGATAAGTTTATGGCTTTTATAGAAAAGGAATTACAACCTTATATCAATAGTAAATTTAAAACTACAGCTTCCAAAACAATCATAGGACAATCCTTGGGCGGGCTTTTCGCAACGGAAGTCTTATTGAAAAAGCCACAATTGTTCACCAATTATATTATTATCAGTCCTAGTTTGTGGTGGGACGATGGTTCTTTGCTTCAATTAGATGGAGCTATTTTGAATGCTAATTATAAGCAAAAGACATCCATATATATTGGAGTAGGTAAAGAAGGTTTGAGCCCAAGTGATATCCCTCACGTTATGGAGGTTGATGCCAATCTATTGGTTGAAAAAATTAAAACAACAAAAAGCAAATCATTATCAGTGTATTTCGATTATTTGCCTGAAGAAAATCATGCGACAATAACCCATCAAGCGGTCTTTAATGCTTTGCGAATGATATATCCTAAAAAAGAGGAATAGATTTAAGTCAATTCCTTTTTTAAGAAATGGGAAGTATAGCTCTTTTTATTTTTGCTGACTTCTTCAGGGGTCCCTTTACACAAGATTTCGCCTCCGCCTTTTCCGCCTTCCATACCTACGTCGATGATGTAATCGGCTAGTTTGATGACGTCGAGGTTGTGTTCAATAATCAGGACGGTATTTCCTTTGTCTACTAAAATATTGATAACATCCATCAATACTCTAATGTCTTCAAAGTGTAAGCCTGTAGTAGGCTCGTCCATAATGTAAAAAGTATTTCCGGTATCTTTTTTTGAAAGCTCAGAAGCCAATTTGATGCGTTGCGCTTCACCTCCTGATAGGGTGGTGCTTTGTTGTCCAAGGGTAATATAACCCAAGCCAACATCCTGGATGGTTTTTACTTTTCTGTATATTTTAGGAATGTTTTCAAAGAAAGGAACTGCTTCGTCCACCGTCATGTTCAATACATCCGAAATGGATTTTCCTTTAAAACGTATTTCTAAAGTCTCTCTGTTAAATCGTTTGCCTTGACAGCTTTCACATTCCACATATACATCAGGAAGGAAACTCATTTCAATGGTTCGCACTCCTGATCCTTCGCAGGTTTCACAACGTCCTCCAGCAACATTAAAGCTGAAACGACCTGCTTTGTATCCGCGAATCATTGCTTCAGGGGTTTGAGTAAACAAACTTCTGATTTCTGAAAATACTTCGGTATAAGTAGCTGGATTACTTCTAGGAGTTCTTCCAATCGGACTTTGGTCGATGGCAATGACTTTGTCAATATGTTCTAAACCTTCAATTTTTTTATACGGTTGTGGTTTTTTGACCGCATTAAAGAAATGTTCGTTGAGGATGGGATAAAGGGTTTCGTTGATTAAAGTTGATTTTCCGCTTCCGGAAACACCAGTAACGCAAATCAATTGGCCCAAAGGAAACTCAACGGAAACGTTCTTTAAATTATTCCCTGTAGCACCGCTTAATTTGATGAATTTGCCATTGCCCGCTCTTCGTTGGGTAGGGACTTCAATTTTCATTTCACCATTCAGATATTGAGCGGTTAAGGTATGCTCTTTCAATAGTTCGGCAGGAGTGCCTTTACTGATGATTTGTCCGCCAAACTTTCCTGCTTTTGGACCGATGTCAATTACATAATCAGCACATTCAATCATGTCTTTATCGTGTTCAACCACCAAAACAGAGTTTCCAATATCTCGTAAATTCTTCAATGAATGGATCAAACGTTCGTTATCCCGTTGGTGTAAACCGATGCTTGGTTCATCCAAAATGTATAAGACACCCACCAATTGAGAGCCAATTTGGGTCGCCAATCGAATGCGTTGTGCTTCACCACCTGAAAGAGATTTTGAACTTCGATTTAAAGACAAATAATTCAAACCAACGTCTAAAAGGAATTTTAAACGATCATTGATTTCTTTTAAAATCTCAGTGGCGATGGTTTTTTGTTTATCCGAAAGTACGGCATCAAGTTGTAGGAACCATTCTCTCAATTCGGATACATCCATTGCGGATAATTCAGCTATATTCTTTTGATTTATTTTAAAAAATAAAGATTCTTTTTTCAAACGACTTCCATTGCATTCAGGACAATTGATTTCGTCCATAAACTCTTTTGCCCAGCGTTTGATGCTGGACGAACCACTTTCGTCGTGTTGGTTTTTAATAAAATGAGCAATCCCTTCAAAGTCTATTTTGTAATCTTTGGTAACTCCAGCAACTTTAGAGGTCACTGAAAATTTTTCGTTGCCACCATTCAGAATCATATTCATGGCCTCTTCAGATATACTTTCAATAGGATCCGTTAGTTTGAAACCAAACTTTTCTCCAATGATTTCTAACTGTTTGAACATCCACGAACTCTTGGTTTCGCCTAAAGGCGCTAATCCACCTTTTTGAATTGATAATTTAGGATTAGGGATGATTTTCTTTCTGTTGATTTCATTAACTATTCCCAATCCATTGCAATGTTCGCAAGCTCCTTTTGGAGAATTGAAAGAGAATAAATTTGGTTCAGGATTTTGATAGGATATTCCGGTAGTAGGGCACATCAAAGTTCTACTAAAAAAGCGCACTTCATTGCTTTCGTGTTCGATGACCATCATCACATCTTCCCCGTGATACATAGCTGTTTTGATACTTTCGGCCAAACGTTTGTCTAAATCATCCGTGTTTTCAACTAATAAGCGGTCGATTACAATTTCAATATCGTGGGTTTTGTAACGGTCTAGTTTCATTCCAGGAGTGATGTCGACAATTTGACCATTCACTCTGACTTTGACAAAACCTTGTTTGGCGATTTGTTGAAACAGTTCGGCATAATGACCTTTACGTGCTCTAATGACAGGAGCTAGAATGTTTATTCGTTTTCCGTTAAAGTGTTCCTTGATTAAATTGCTGATTTGCTCATCCGAATAGGAAACCATTTTTTCGCCTGTATTGTAACTATAGGCTTCACCAGCACGTGCGTACAACAAACGAAGGAAATCGTAGATTTCAGTAATGGTACCCACGGTAGAACGAGGGGACTTACTGGTTGTTTTTTGCTCAATAGCAATAACAGGAGATAAGCCGTCAATTTTGTCTACATCAGGGCGTTCCAAACCACCAAGAAACTGTCGGGCATAGGCCGAAAAGGTTTCTATGTAACGTCTTTGGCCTTCTGCATAAATGGTATCAAAAGCCAAGGAGGATTTTCCAGAACCCGAAAGCCCAGTAATCACCACCAGCTGTTCTCTTGGAATGGAGATATCAATGTTCTTAAGGTTGTGAACACGGGCTCCAATGACTTCAATTGTATTATCGTTTTCTAGCATATTTTCTGTCAAAACGCAAAAGTACAATTTTACTATCAAAATTCATTAGCTACACTTGTAAGAATTTGCTAAACATTTTTATATTTGAAAAAATTAAAATGTATTGAACTATGAATATATTAGGCATTGGCTCGCGGATTAAACATCCTGAATTGGGAATGGGAGTAGTAACAAATGTAACTTCTAAACATTACTGGGTTACCTTTATTGAAAGTGGATTAGAAACTATTGATGTCGATTCGAGCTTTGAAGTTATCGAAGCTCTTGAAGATGAAGTGGATTCTGTTAGCTTTTATGAAGTGGAACGCACTTTAAAAAATCTATTGCAGAAGTGGTCGGATGTATCTCAAGTGGTTCCTATTGCGGACAAATGGAAAGGTGGTAAACTCATTATGGAGCCTGGGACTCCTACAGCAAACAAAGAGGTACCGATTGATACTTTTTTTCATAAAATAGTAATGGTTAGAGATCGTATTCGTGTAATGGAACAAAAAATCAATGCCAGTAATTTGGATGAAGCCGAGAAAATCGATCTGCAACAATACATCACTCGTATTTATGGAAGCTTGACTACTTTTAATGTGTTATTTAAAAGTGCAAATGATTATTTTGTGGGAGAGAAGACGAAGTAAAGTAACTAAACACACTTTTTTTACAATAAAATTTAAAAGAAGCCTACTCAAAATAAATATTGAGTAGGCTTTTTAATTTAATAATCGTTATGCATTTGAATGTTGTTTTGAATTTCAAATAGCTCATCTTTGCTTGCTGGAATTTGACTTTTAATACTATCAAATATTTGATTAGGATTACTAATAATAGCTTGTAATATACCCAAACAGATTTCTCTATTGTATTCATTGCTTTTCTCATTGATTAAATCTTGAAAAAGCGAAGTAGTTTGTGGAATCGGATATTTTGCTAAAGCAAATAGAATTACATCCCAATTTGATTCTTGATATAGAATATGGTTCATTCTTTCTTGTTCTACAATTTTCATCAAATAGGGATAAAAGGATGCATCGGGAAATTCTTCAACAGCTTTTAAATAACAATTTAAATAGTCTCTTCTTTTGTAAAAAGACGCTATAATCTTTAAATCGTCTGGTTTTTTATATTTAGCTAATTGATATAAGGCAATTCCATTTTTTTCATTAATAACCAATGATTTGATAAAATTATAATTTCCATCTGTGATTTCTATATTTTTAAGAGCATCATAGCGATAGTACAATTTATTGGTTTTATCTTTTATTACAATTGTATTCAATTCATGCTGTTGTTTTGAATCCAGTTTATAATCACATTGCCATCCTTCATAAGAGACTAGATAAATCCATAAATCGGTTGTGTACATACTGTCAATTACACAACCATTTAAAATCCTAAATGAGGTGTAATTATGTAGGTTTTTTAAAATAGTTTCATAACAAAGTTCAGGGTATTTTTCACATAGAACTCTAAAGGAATACACTCTTAAGTTGCCATTGGAATCATTAATATAATTGAGAATTTCTTCTTTATTAGAAAGTTCTTTGAGTTGGTCGTACAAACTATCTTTGCGAAATTGGTTTTTGTTCTTTAACCTGAAATATTCAATTGATTTTTTGCTTCTAATAGCATTTACAATTTTATCTAAATCTGTTATTTTGGAACTCAATTGTTCTTGACTGTATGAGTTTATTATGAATAGTAAGAAAAAAAAATGTTTTATTTTCATAAA
>CANCJZ010000132.1 GCA_947378465.1 Flavobacteriaceae bacterium | reverse complement strand
AAGTGTATATTATTGATGAGGTACACATGTTGTCTTCAGCAGCATTTAATGCTTTTTTGAAAACATTAGAGGAGCCTCCTAAACACGCTATCTTTATCTTAGCAACTACTGAAAAACACAAAATCATCCCTACGATATTGTCTCGTTGTCAAATCTTTGACTTTAAACGTATCACAGTAAAAGATGCTAAAGATCATTTGGCAGAAGTTGCCCAAAGTCAAGGGGTTGCATTTGAAGATGATGCTTTGCATATCATTGCTCAAAAGGCGGATGGCGCTATGCGTGATGCTTTATCTATATTTGATCGTGTGGTTTCGTATTGTGGAACCAACTTAACGCGTCAAGCGGTAACGGAAAACTTAAATGTTTTGGATTACGAGACGTATATCAAAATTACTGATTTTATTTTAGAAAATAATATTCCGCAAATACTGGTTGCATACAATGACATCCTTTCTAAAGGTTTTGATGGGCACCACTTTATTGCTGGATTAGCGTCACATTTTAGAGACTTATTGGTTTGTAAAAGCCCTGCTACTTTAATTTTACTAGAAGTAGGTGAACAAGCGCAAAACCTTTATGGTCAACAAGCACATAAATGTCATTCCGACTTTTTATTAAAAGCGATTGAGATTGCCAATGATTGTGATTTGAAATACAAATCATCCCAAAATCAACGATTACTTGTTGAACTTAGCTTAATGCAACTTTGCTCGATCAACTTTGATGGAGAAAAAAAAAAGTTGACTTTATAATTCCACCCACCTACTTTAGACAAAACGCATATTCAATTGTTGAAATAGCTACTCCTAAACAAGAAGTAACGAAAACAGTAGTTATCCCAGCAGTTAAAGCAACTCCTTCAGTTGCTCCTGAAATAGTTTCGGAGCAAACTAATGCCGAAGTTCATCCTACCCAAACCGATCCAATTGTTCCTACAGCAGTACCCACTCCTACATCGAGTAACGAGCCTAAGGTATCCGCTTTATCACTTGCTAGTATTCGTGCTAAAAAAGAACTATTGGAAGCTCAAAAAGGATTTGTAAAAGAAGAAGAACATTTGCCAAACGAACCATTTACCGCTACTCAAATGCTAGAGTTTTGGTACAAATATGCGGATCGTTTAGGGGAAAAAGGACATCGAATAATGGAATCTTTATTGCGAATTAGCGATCCTGTAGTGGATGGCAGTAAGATTACTCATACGATGCCAAACGAAGGTTCAAAGATTGATTTTGATCGAGAAAAATACGATTTATTGACCTATTTACGCAGTCATTTACACAACCACGAAATCAGTATTGACGTAATTGTAAATGAAGAAATAAGAAGTAAAATAGCTTTTACTGCTCAAGATAAATACAACCGATTGAATGAAATCAATCCTAATCTTGAAAAGTTAAAAAAAATGTTTGACTTGGAGTTGTAGGTTGTTGGTTTGAGGTTATAGGTTATAGGTTATAGGTTATAGGTTATAGGTTCAGAGAAAATCTTACTCTTAAATTTTTTTCAGTCTTATATTTTCAATTTCGCGCAAACACAATATCTTGCTTCTTGCTTCTAATTACAACATCTTTTCTATTTTCTATTTTCTATTCTCTATTCTCATTTTCTCTATTCTCATTTTCTTAATACTTAATACTTGATACTTAATACTCCAATCTTAATACTTTACTCTCTATTCCCTTTTAACAAAAAATCGATTAATCCTTTCATATAAGTTTGCTGATCGTCGTACATACTCATATGACTTCCTTGACAGTAGAGGTAGGTTCCGTTTTTGACTTGATTCGCCATCCATTTCATGTATTCAGGATCCATAGTATCGTATTTGGCTCCAATAACTAATGTTGGCACTGTTAATTGAGGTAATTGTTTAGAAACGTCCCAATGGGATAATTTCCCTGCTAATCCCATTTCACTAGGACCTTGCATGGTAATGTAGAGTGATTGATTCAATCTACTAAAAGCGCGATTGACTGGTTCAGGCCATTCATTCACGGGTAATCGCAGTATGTGTTTGTTGTAAAAATTAGCCATTAATAATTCCATATACTTAGGATTAGTATAGTCTTTTTGAGCTTCAATGTCTTTAATCTGTTTTAGAACTTTAGGATCCATATCTTTTTGCAATACTTCAGAATATTCCCCATACTTAGGACAACTCGCCATCATGTTTGAAATGATTAATCCTTTTAAATTCTTTTGGTATTTCAAAGCATACTGCATGGATAAAATTCCACCCCAAGAATGTCCTAACAAATAGAAATTTGAATGGTCCAAATGCAATGCTTTACGGACTTGCTCAACTTCTTCCACATAACGAGGAAGATCCCATAAAGCGGTATCCTTAGGATTGTCAGAAAATCCAGTACCTAATTGATCGTAGTAAATGAATTCTATTCCCTCTTTAGGAAGAAAACTTTCCATACATTCAAAATACTCATGACTCATACCAGGTCCACCATTCAAAAGCAACAGTTTTACTTTGGGATTGTTACCATAACGCTTGGTCCAAACTTTAAAATTCCCTTTAGGAGTAGTAATGGTCACCATTTGAACTCCTCCGTTTTTCATTCCTTTAGTTGTATCTGTAAAATAATCATTGTTTTCTTGTTTCTTATAACAAGCAAACAAGCTAAAGAGTAACAGTACAGAAAGTAATTTTGATTTTAATGACATATCTATAAGTATTAAATTCTATCGTAATACATTGCTTTAACAATTCCGTCGGATAATCCTATTTTTGGAACATATATTTGACGAGCACCACTCCATTTCATCGCGTTCAAATAAATACGAGTAGCAGGAATAATTACATCAGCACGGTCGGTATTCAAGCCTAATTCTGCAATACGTTGTTCATAGGTAAGTGAGCTCAAATACTGGTATTGGGAATTCAAATAGAGAAATGATAAGGGTTTGTCTTGTTGTTTTTCGGATAATTTAAAAAGCTTATTAATATTTCCTCCCGAACCAATTAAAATGATGTCTTCGAATTCGGCACAGTTGGTTTTGATCCATTTTTCAATTTCCTTCCAAACGATATCATTTACCATATTATTAAGCAAACGAACAGTGCCATTTTTAAAGGATTTAGAGGTAACCATTTTTCCATTTGAAAATAAAGAAAACTCGGTACTACCTCCACCAACATCGACATATAAATAATTTTTATCCGATTGCAAAAAGCTTTTTAAATCAGAAGAAGCAATAATAGCTGCTTCGGTTTTTCCATCAATGATATCAATATCAATTTTGGATCGTTGTTTGATAATTTCAACTACTTCATTTCCATTATAGGCTTCACGCATAGCCGAAGTAGCACAAGCTTTATATTTTTCAACTTTGTAAACTTTCATTAATAGACGGAAAGATTCCATCGCATCTACCATTCGCTCTATGTTCTCTTCCGAAATTTCGCCAACAGTAAAAGCATCTTGTCCCAAACGAATTGGCACACGGATTAATGATGATTTATTGAATTGAGTTTCTCTTCCTTGTTGTTCTACGATATTGGTTATCAACAATCTCATTGCATTAGAACCAATATCGATAGCAGCATATTTTTTAATTGAAATCATTTACAAAGCTTAGAATATTATGATAATTTGTTGTTTTTCTCTTGTAGATTTTTATAGTAATTATAGGTTTCCTGTTGTGCTCTAAAGATAGGTTCTTTTTCATTTCGAACTCTATATTTATTATCCAATTTTTCCGAATGATATCTCGCTTTTACATTTCCTTTCCACCCCAATTCAAATAAATCAGTCAAATGTTTTTTGATACTTTCATCATAAATAGGACAAGTCACTTCCACTCTTCCGTCAAGATTTCTAGTCATAAAATCTGCCGAGGAAATATAAACTTCTGGATCATTATCATTGCTGAAAATAAAAATTCTGGCATGCTCTAAATAATTATCAACAATACTAATAGCTTCAATATTTTCAGACATTCCTTTAACTCCAGGAATTAAAGAACATATCCCTCTTACTTGCAATTGAATTTTAACTCCTGCTCTACTTGCTTCATACAACTTATCAATCATCGCAAAGTCAGACAAACTATTCATTTTAAGTTTGATATAAGCAGGCTTTCCAGCATTAGCATTGTGAATTTCACGATCAATTAACTTACAAAATCGACCTCTCGAATAATGAGGAGAAACAATCAAATGTTTGTAACGGTGTAAACGATAGTTAATCGCAAAGAAATCGAATATTTTGGAGACATCTTTTAAAATTTGTTGATGACTGGTAAATAAAGTCACATCGGTATATACTTTGGCGGTCGACTCATTAAAGTTCCCAGTAGAAATAAAACCATAACGTTTTATTTTTTCGCCTTCTTGTCGTTCTATCAAACAAATCTTACTATGAACTTTTAGACCTTTGATACCAAAAATAAGTTCAATCCCCTCTTGTTGCATTTGTTCCGCATAAGAGATATTACTAGCTTCATCAAAACGTGCTTGAAGCTCTATTTGAACAATCACTTTTTTACCATTTTTAGCAGCATTAATCAAAGAACTTATGATTTGAGAATTTTTCGCCAAACGATATAAAGTAATCTTTATAGTAGACACTTTAGGATCAAGCGCGGCTTCTCTAAGAAACTTAATTAGATAAGAAAAGGATTGATAAGGAGCCGAAATCAAATAATCTCTTAGTGCAATTTTATTCAAAATACTTCCATCTAAAGAAAGTCCTTCAACTGGAAGCGGTTCTTTTTGTTGATAGAGTAAATCATATCTTCCCAAGTTAGGAAAATCCATATAATCCCTTCTATTATGGTATCTACCACCTGGAATTACACTATCAGAAGTCGCAATTCCCATTCTAGTTAAGAAAAATTGAAGAACATCTTTATCTATTTCCTTATCATAAACGAAACGAACAGGTTCCCCTACTCTACGATCACGTACAGAAGTCGCTATTTTTTCCATCATACTTTTACTCATATCGCTATCAATATCCAATTGAGCATCACGAGTAATTTTGATCATATGAGCATTGATTGTTTCATATTCAAACATATTGAAAATACTACTCAAATTATATCGGATCACATCATCCAATAGCATAATATATTGCTTTTCGTCTTTTGATGGTAAAACAACAATTCTATTAATATTTTTAGGGATCTCAATTAGAGCGTAGCGGATTTCTTTTTTAGGACGAACCAAACCAAGTAAAGAAACTTTATCATCATTTTTCATGACTAACTTTACTGCTAAATATCCTCCAGCATCTTTTAACAAGGGAAATTCAGCCAAATCATTTAATATGATCGTAACAAGCTCATTGCTTACTTTTTGGATAAAAAAGTCGTGAACAAAAACTTCTAAATCTGGAGTGATTTGTGTTTCATTTAAAATTATAATTCCTTCTTTTTCGAGCTCTTGTTCAATGATAGTTAAGATTTTCAAACTTTCTGTTTGTTGCTTAATTACAATTTCAGTAATTTCTTTTAAGAGTTTTTGAGCAGTAGTTCCACCTAGGACTTTTTCACCTGTTTTCCCCGACAAACTCAACCTGCGTATAGCAGCGAAACGAACCCTAAAAAACTCATCTAAATTATTTGAAAAAATACCTAAAAAGCGCAAGCGATCGAGCAATGGCACAGTTGGATCAGCTGCTTCTTGTAAGACTCTAGCATTAAAAGCTAGCCAACTTTTTTCTCTATCAATGTATCGATTATTTAAATTGGAACTCATAAAATAAAACTTATTGAATTGTTTTGTTTCAATTAAAACTCAAAAATTAATTTCCACAAAAATCTTTTCAAAGATATTAACAAAAGAGTTTATACACATCATTTCTTAGAAATCATATCCTATTTATTACAAAAAAAAAGAAATTATTGTCGGATTAAATTATTAACATTTTAAAAAGCAAATAAAACACCCAACAATTTTTAATTTGCTTTTTTGTAAGATTTTTACATAATAAAATAAATCAAAACGTATTTTATCTGTATAAATATGCATTTTATCGATATTTTTATTTGTTTTATTGAAAAAGCTTTCTATTTTTGGAAATAAAATTTGAAATAAATGTAGAAATACCATGTAAAAACAGTAGCATTTATTTGATAAAAAAGTCAAAAAAAGCAATAAAACTAAGGCTTTAACTAAAGTAAAATGTATTTAGACGAGTTTTAAAGCTGTTTGTAGATTAAATAGTTAAATAATGAAATATCAATATAATTTTGTAGAGTGTATTATTATGTAATACCCAAAATAAACCAAAAAAACAACCTCACGGAAATAGAGAATTAATAAAGTAAAACTATGCAAACAACTACTTTAACGAATAAAATTAAGAAATTTTGTTTTTCAATTATTCTTATTTTATCATTGATTTCTTCATTTACAGCAAATGCGCAATATTACGTTAAGCACTATATAGCTCCTGCCCCATGGCAGTATTTTAGTGATGCGAATGTGTTAGTAATTTCTACTAATTCAACAACTGCAGCTTCTGTACAAATAACAAAGAGTGATGGTACTGCTATCGCAACTGTGTCAGCAGTAAAAGGTACACCCGCAGTGTATCGCTTTGTTGGAAATCCATTAAATTTCTCTGTAAACCCTTTGAATACAGTAGTAAATGCGGCTGGTATTATAGTAACGAGTACTATACCGGTTGCGGTGAACTTAAGAAATATTGCTTCAGATGCTTACCCTTATGTAAATGATACTAACATCAAAGGAAATGCTTCTTTGACCAGTTTCGGTGATGCTGGAACAGGAACAAATTTTAGAGTTGGATATTATAGAGATGGATCTGTAGCAGGTTCAGAAAAACCTATATATAGTGTTTTAGCAATAACAAACAATACTGTTGTTTCTATAAATGGGGTTGCTACAACCACCTTAAATGCAGGACAAAGTTATTTATTCAATGCCAACATTGGAACATTAGTAACCGCTACAAACCCAGTAGTAATGAATACTGCAGCTCGATTAGATGCTCCTTCAGGATGTGGAGATGGTACTTTAGATCAAATCCCTCCTGTCGAAGTTTTAGGAACTGATTATTATATCGTTAGAACTCAAGGAAACACAACAGCAGAACAAAGTACAATTGTTGCAACGGTAGCAAACACAGTTTTAACAATTAAAAAATTCACGGCTGCTGGAGCTTTATCTTCAACCTCTACAGTTACATTAACTAATGCTGGAGACTTTTATACCTTAGCCAATGGAGATGGAAGCAACGCTTACTCATCTACAGAAATATCATCAACTAATAATGTTGCCGTTTATAATGGATCGGCACAATCCTGTGAGGTAGACGTTTCTACGCTTGCTCCTGTAAGTACCCCATGTAATGGTTCTAATTTTATTGAAACAACACAATTCTTAAGCTATTCAGGTTCAACATTACCTTACTTTGGATATGTAATTTTGCAAAGCTCATCAGCAGCAGTAACCGTTAATGGTTCGAATTTGGAAACATTAATTGGTAGTACGAGAAAGCAATTAGGAACAACTGGTTGGTATTTAATTGGATTCAACAATACACAATTGGGTAATCCAGCTATACTTTCCATAACAAGTACAGCAAAATTAAATGTTGCTATGATTCAACAAGGTGGTGGATTTTCAATGTCTGCTACTTTTTCTAGTTTCTTGGATCAACCTACAAAACCAACCATAGCGCTTTTTGGAAATGGTTCTTGCCCAAATATTGGTGCTATATTAACCACATCGAACACCTATAGTTCGTATCAGTGGTACTATAATGGAACAGCTATTTCAGGAGCTACCTCTAATACGTACAGCGCATACAATTCTGGAAATTATTATGTTGTTTCCACACTTGCTTGTGGATCTTCAGTTCAATCAGCGCCAGTTTCAGTAAGTTTATCACCTTGTTCCGATTTAAGCATTACAAAAACAGTAAACAATTCAACTCCAATTTATAATAGCAATGTTACTTTTACAGTAACAGCAACCAATTTAGGATTTAATACAGAATATAGTGCTTCAGTCACTGATTTATTACCAGCTGGATATACATTTGTTAGTGCAACTCCTAGTGTAGGAACTTATTCAAGTTCTACAGGGATTTGGACAATTGGAAATCTTGCTAGTAATGCAAGCGCTACTATAACTATTGTAGCAACAGTAAAATTAACTGGAAATTATGTCAACACTGCATGTATTTCTGGTTCCAATTTCGATCCAGCCTCTGGAAATAACTGTGCTTCCGTAACACCCGTACCTAAAAACGCGGTTATTGATGCTGTAAATGATGCTGGTGCTTCAGTGAATGGATATGTTGGTGGTACTTCTTTAACGAATGTATTATCAAACGATACGTTAAACGGTGTGGCAGTTACTGCTTCACAAGTCAACACTACTTTTGTTTCTTCTACTAATACTGGAGTGACACTTTCTGGTACTAATGTGGTAGTCGCTGCGGGTACACCTGCTGGTTCTTATACTTTAGTATACCAAATCTGTGAAAAATTAAATCCTTC
>CANCJZ010000131.1 GCA_947378465.1 Flavobacteriaceae bacterium | reverse complement strand
TAGTTGTGGAATTAAAATCAAAACAAACTATAATTAATTTTCAAAAACAAGTAATTATTCCTCCATGGAAGCCTGAATTCCCAAAAAGAGGTTTGCCTTAAATTAATAATATGCTAGTGAAAATGGTATAATTAGTTTTAATCTAAATCATAATTTAATCCCTACTACTTCTTTTAATCCACAATCCTAAATAAATTGTTTATTAGTCAACAAAGCAACTTTCAATATCAACAAGGCAACTGCAACTATCAACAAAGCAACTTTCAATATCAACAAGACAACTGCAACAATCAACAAGACAACTTTCAATATCAACAATGCAACTGTAACAATCAACAAGACAACTTTCAATATCAACAAGGCAACTGCAACAATCAACAAGACAACTTTCAATATCAACAAGACAACTGTAACAATCAACAAGACAACTTTCAATATCAATAAGACAACTGTAACAATCAATAAGACAACTTTCAATATCAACAAGACACCTGCCAAAGTCATTAAGCCTCCTGCAAGAATCATCAAGCCTCCTGCCAATGTCATTAAGCCTCCTGTAAGAATCAACAAAACACCTGCGAATATCATTAAGCCTCCTGCAAGAATCAACAAGACACCTGCCAATATCATTAAGCCTCCTGCAAGAATCAACAAGCCTTTATCAAGGTCAACAAGGCTTATATGAGTTCTTAATTCACGCATCGAACCTACAACAAAAACAAAAAACCCGAATATTTCTATTCGGGTTTCGTGGTACCTCCAGGGATCGAACCAGGGACACATGGATTTTCAGTCCATTGCTCTACCATCTGAGCTAAGGTACCTTGCTGTTGCGGGTGCAAATATAGAATCATTTTTAATTTATCCAAAACAAATTTTAAAAAAAATCTATTCGTAACTTTGCCTCTCAAAATTTACAATCATGCTTTTAACTGTCGATGCCGGAAATACTCAAATTAAAGCAGCTGTCTTTGAGAGGGATATCATTATTCATAACGAAATTATTCCCTACGAGCTTTGGAAAAATAAAATTAAAAATATTTTAAAAAACTTTTCTCAAATCCAAAATATAGCCGTCATTTCCGTCGGAAAACTCCAAAATGATGACTTTTCTTCCCTTCAATCAGAGGTAAAAATCACTTTTATCAATCAAAATGCTAAAGTTCCCTTCATCAATCGGTACAGTACCCCTCATACTTTAGGTGTCGATCGTATGGTTTTAGCTTCAGGAGCTGTTTTGTCCTATCCCAATACCAATCGATTGGTAATTGATATGGGAACCTGCATCACTTACGATTTTATCAACGATAACAATGAGTATTTAGGAGGGGCAATCGCCCCAGGTATCCGTTTACGATATGAAGTACTCCATAATTATACCGCCAAATTGCCGTTATTAAACAAATCAATCCCCTTAAGTACCATTGGAAACTCAACCGAACAATCCATTCATTCAGGTGTAATTAATGGAGTTTGTTATGAAATTGATGGTTTTATTGAGGCCTATTCATTAGAATATAAAAACTTTATAATAATTTTAACGGGCGGAGACGCAGATTTTTTGGCTAAACGATTAAAAAATACCATATTTGCCAATCCAAATTTTCTTTTAGAAAGTTTGTATAAAACATTTCAATACAATCAAAATGATTAAAAAAATTATTGTAAGTTTTTGCTTGCTACTCTCATTGGTTTCTTTTGCTCAAGGAACTTCCTCTCCTTACTCTTTTTACGGCATCGGTGATGTGCGTTTCAAAGGGACTGTCGAAAACCGTTCTATGGCCGGTTTGTCTATCATTCCGGATAGTATCCACCTTAACTTACAAAACCCTGCTCAGTACGCTAGCTTAAAATATATCTCTTTTGCAGTAGCCGGTACTTTCTCCGCCAATCGTTTGAGTAATGATACCCAAACCGAAAAAGCTCAACGTACCACTTTAGATTATTTGGCGCTTGGAATTCCAAATAAAAAAGTAAGTATTGCTTTTGGGTTGATGCCCTATTCTTCCGTTGGTTATCGAATCAATAGCCTCTCTGCCGATGGAAATACCTTAAATCAGTATACTGGGGTAGGAGGAATTAACAAAGTTTTCTTTGGGGTAGGATACAAATTGACCAAAAAAATCAATATCGGTATTGATGCACAATATAATTTTGGAAGAATCGAAACTGATAATTCTCTTGCTGTCAATGGACTTCAAAATGGCTCTAACGAACAAAATGTTTCCAATGCTGGAGGGTTGAATTTCAAAACAGGGATTACTTATAATACCAAAATCAGTAAAAAAATTACCCTATACACCGCTGCTACCTTTAGTCCACAAGCCAATATGCGCTTCAAAAACCAAAGACTTATTTATACCCAATCCATTTCAGGGGTTGTAGTAGATTATATTGATGTTCCAGTTGAAAATACACATATGAAATTGCCAACCAAGTATTCCTTAGGCTTTGGCTTTGGGGAAATGAGAAAATGGGCTGTGGGTACTGAAGTTCTTTTTCAAAATCACAGCGGATTTGGTAATCGTTACAACGACATCAATACCGTTAATTATGTAAATGCAACTAAAGTTACTATAGGCGGGTATTATATTCCAAGTGTGAAAAATTTCTCTAAATACTTTAGTAAAGTAGTATACCGTGCAGGATTCCGTTACGAAAATACCGGACTACTTATCAATGATCAAAAAATTAAAGATGCTGCCGTTACCTTCGGATTTGGTATGCCTTTAAAAGGAACCTTCTCTAACATTAACTTAGGTTGCGAATTGGGAAGCAGAGGAACTGCCAAAGCTGGATTGATTCGTGAAGACTATGCCAACATCAGCATCGGACTTTCACTAAACGATAGATGGTTCCAAAGAAGAAAATACGACTAATACCTTATCATTATGAAAACTAAATTGTTTCTTTCTCTGATTACTTTCCTTTCTTTCGCCGCTAATGCTCAAGAAAAGCTTGATTGTACGGATAGTGAAAAGCAATTTGGAAAAATGCTTTTCGAAAGAGATTTTGCTAAAGCAAATAGTGAGTGGCCTTCAATTAAAAAAACCTGTCTTAATTCCACTGAGTCCTACTTTCGCTTAGGAGCTGAGCTGTTAAAATACAATATTGATGTTGCTCCTGATACCAGCAAGGAAAAACCAGTTAGAGAACTTTTGGAACTGTACAATCAGTTTGACAAAACATTTCCAAACAATCACAATGCTAATTTGGTCCTTAAAGCAATGGCTTTATACGATAATAAAGTCGGCTCCAATGCTGAAATATTTGAATATCTTGATGCTGCTTTTAATTATAAAAAAGACGATTTCAACAATCCTAAAGCCTTGTATGTTTATTTTCAAATGTATTACACCAAATACACCGAAGGCAAATCAGGAATAACAGATGATAATTTAATTGAAAAATATTTAGCAGTGACCGCACTTAGCGAGTCCAATTCAATCAAATACACTGATAAAAAAGAAGAATACAAAACATTAATCTCAGGGGCCAAATCAATGGTGTTTGATTTGTTAACCTGTTATCGTTTGGTTTCTTATGCTCAGAAAAACTTCGAAACCAACAAAACCAACACTGATTGGTTGTCAGGGATTACTATGGCAATGTCAGATAAATGTGCTTCAAAACCTATTTTCGAAACCATTGCTTTACAGTTGAATCAATTAAAACCTTCTTCCAAAACAGCTTTTTATTTGGCTAATTATTATAACAATACCCAAAATGGAACTAAGGCTTTGGATTATTTCCAACAATCTGTAGCATTGGCAACTTCCAATGATGAAAAAGCAACAACCTCCTATACGATAGCTTCTATTTTGGCCAACACAGACAAAGCCAAAGCTAGAGAACATTTGATGGTAGCTATTCAAAACCAACCTAAAAACGGTAAATATTTTATCTTTTTAGCCAATATGTATGCCAATTCATCCGAGTGTACAGCCAACGAGCAAGAGCGTAAAGCCTTGAATCAATTGGCGTATAACACTGTTCAAAAAGCTGCGCAAATTGAACCTAAATACGCACAAACGGTAGCTAATATCTCTAAAGGCTATTTGAAAAATAGAGGCGAAATAGCTGAATTGAAAAACAAAACCGTCAAAATTGGTTGTTGGATTAACGAAAGCATTTCTTTTTAATGAAATTCAAATCATACAAATACCTTCCTTTACAGTTAAGTCTTTTAATAATACTGTGCTTGAGTTCTTGTGAAAGTAATTTCAAAGAAGTTCAAAAATCCAACTTCGCTGAATTTACTCCCAGCGGTGAAGCCGATTCCATCAATATGCGTTACACTGATTCAGGCCGCATCAAATCCATTTTAATCAGCCCTAAAATGCTCGATTATGCCACGGTAGAATTTCCTTTTACAGAATTCCCTAAAGGAGTCAAAGTAACTATGTTTGATACTAATGGAAAGAAAACATTCATTACTTCCAAATATGCTGTAACTTTCAAAAATACGGATTTGATAGATCTCCAAGGAAATGTCAAAATTTCCAATGAAACAGGACAATTATTTGAAACGGAGCAATTGTATTTTGATCAAAAAAATGAATGGTTTTTTACTGAAAAAAGATATAAATTTACCGATGCTAAAGGAGTTTCCTATGGTGAAGGAGTTGATTTTAGCAAAGATTTAAAAATTATAAACTCCCAGAAAATTTCGGGAGAAATTCAAAATAATAACTAGTTATGAAATATTTAAGTATTACAAAATACCTTTATTTAGGGATCGGTTTAATTATGTTTTACGATGCTTTTACAAAGTGGAACAACAAATCGGATGAATTTTGGCTAAGTGTTATTTTAGGGGCTACGGCTGTGTTTATGTTCTTCTTCCGAAGCAAATTCGGTAAAAAGTTTGAGCAGAATAATCAAAACAAATCCTAATGGAAATAGTAGTAATCATACTATGCTTACTTCTTTGTGCTTTTTTTGCAGGTATGGAAATAGCTTATATTTCCTCCAATAAAATTTATCTTGAAATTGAAAAAAAACAAGATAATTTCCTCTCTAAAATACTGACCAAACTTACCGAAAAACCTTCCAAATTTCTGGCTACAATGTTAGTTGGAAACAGTGTTTCTTTAGTAGTCTACGGTTTCTTTATGGGGGATTTGTTGATGAATTGGATTGCAAGTTTTGGTTTTCATTTGTCTGAATTCGCCAATCTTTTGTTGCAAACCGTATTGTCAACATTAGTCGTTTTAATCACTTCCGAATTCTTGCCTAAAGTCTTCTTTCAAATTTATGCCAACAGTTTGATGAAGTTTTTTGCAGTTCCTAGTTATGTCTTTTACACTTTATTTAGTTTTATTTCCACTTTTATCATCTGGATTTCAGATATTATTTTAAAAAAATTCTTTAAAACCGAAGGCGACTATGTGCCCTCTTTTTTTAGTAAAGTCGAACTAGGGAATTTTATCAACGAACAAATGAGTTCCGTTCAGGATCACGAAGAAGTAGATTCTGAAATTCAAATATTTCAAAATGCCCTCGAATTTTCAGGAGTAAAAGCCCGTGAAATCATGACGCCTCGCACCGAATTAGTAGCCGTCGAATTGCACAGTTCTATTGTTGATTTAAGAGAAGTGTTTGTTACTACAGGGTATTCCAAAGTATTGATTTACCAAAATTCATTAGATGATATTGTGGGCTATGTGCATTCCTTTGAAATGTTCAAAAAACCTCGTAGCATTAAATCAGTAATGATTCCAGTGGAATTTGTTCCTGAAACCATTTTTATCAAGGATATCTTGAATCAATTAATAAAAAAGAGAAAAAGCGTGGCCGTAGTCCTCGATGAATACGGAGGAACTTCAGGAATCATAACCGTGGAAGATATTATCGAAGAACTCTTTGGTGAAATTGAAGACGAACACGATAGCGATGAAGAATTGATTGAAAAACAATTGGACGATAACACTTATCTTTTTTCAGCACGTCACGATGTGGAATATATTAATGAATCCTACAAACTCAATATTCCTGAAAGTGATTCCTATGGAACTTTAGGAGGTTTTATTGTGAATTCATCCAAGGAAATCCCTCAAGTAGGCGATGTGATTACCATTGAAAATTATCAATTTGTGATTCAAGAAGCCACAAATAAAAAAATTGAAGTCGTGAAAATGCTAGTCAATTTTTAAAAAAATAAAAAAAATCACTTTTTAACGTAAATTATAACTATACTATTACAATTATTTCATAGATAATTGTATTTTCGCAAACTGAATTAAAAATTAACATAAATAAAAATGGCAGTTTTATCAAAAATTAGAAAACGTTCCGGCTTACTTTTACTAGCGATAGGTTTTGCATTACTAGCATTTGTAGTTCAAGATTTATTTACTAAAGGGTTTAAAAGTTTATCGAAAGATGTTGGTTCTATTAATGGGAAAGATGTTACTTTCGAAGAGTTTAGAGTGAAAGTAGCAAATGTTGAAAAAAATGGACAAGGGACTACCGCTACTCAAGCGGCTAACCAAGTTTGGGATCAAGAAGTAGCAATTGCTTTATTAACTAAAGAATTCGAAGATTTAGGTATTCGTACCGGTAGAAATCATATTATCGAAGTACTTAAAAGCGATCCAAACATTGGTCAAAATCCTGCTTTCCTTAATCAATTAGGAAAATTTGATATCAAAAAATTTGATGCTTTCTTTAATTCTAATCCTGAGCAAGCTAAAATGTTAAAGGATAGAGAAAAAGACGCAGACTTAAGCTCTAAGTACCAAATCTATTCTACTTTGTTAAAAGGTGGAATGTACACAACTACTGCTGAAGGTAAATACAAATACGAAGCGGAAACTAATAAAGTGGATTTCGACTTTGTTACGGTACTTTATTCTAGTGTGAAAGATAGCGATGTGAAAGTTACTGATGCTGACATCACAGATTATATGAAAAAACACGAAAAAAGATTCAAATCTGATGGATCTCGTGAAATTGAATACGTATTAGTGGAAGACAAACCTTCTGCTAAAGACGAAGAAGAAGTGAAAAATAAAGTTGCGGCTTTATTAGATCAAAAAGTAGAATTCAGAGACGGTAAAAGTGATACTATTCCAGGTTTCAAATCAGCTACTAATATCGCTGAATTTGTTGCTAACAATTCGGATAAACCTTACGATACAACTTATGTAACGAAACAACAATTACCAGCTCAATTCGCTGATGCATTATACAACTTGCCTACTGGTGAAATTTACGGTCCTTATATCGATGGTAAATATTACTGCTTATCTAAATCAATGGGTAAAAAAGCAAATGCTAAAGTGAAAGCGAGTCATATCTTAATCAGTTGGGAAGGTACTAAAGTCCCTAACAAAAAAGAAAAAAGAACTAAAGAGCAAGCGAAAGCAAAAGCGGATGCTTTATTAGCGCAAGCGCAAGCAAACCCAACTAGCTTTATGATGTTGGCTTTAACTAATTCTGATGATTCATCTGCTCAACAAGGTGGTGATTTAGGATATTTTGGTCCTAACCAAATGGTGAAACCTTTTAACGATTTTGCTTTCGGTAATCCAGTTGGTAAAATTGGTTTAATTGAAACTGAATTTGGTTATCATATTGTAAATATTACTGACAAGCAAGATGCAGTTCGTTTAGCTACAGTTGCTCAAAAAATCGATCCTTCTGAGGCTACTACTAATGAAGCGTATACTAAAGCAACTAAATTTGAAATGGATGCTAATGGTAAAGATTTCGCTGCAGTTGCTAAATCAGCAGGTTTAGTAGTAAATGCTCCAGTAAAAGCAAAACCAATGGATGAAAACTTCGGAAACGTAGGTAACCAAAGACAAATTGTTAAATGGGCTTACGATAAAGAAACTGAAATAGGTAATGTGAAACGTTTTGAAATCCCTAATGTTGGTCATGTTATTGCTAAATTGAAAAAAGTAAACGAAAAAGGTTTGATGACTGTTGAAGAAGCTAAGCCAATGGTGGAAATGACAATCAAAAACGAACTTAAAGCGAAAAAAATACTTGCTAAAATGAAAGGTTCTTCATTAGATGCTATTGCTAAAGCAAATGCTACAGGTGTTCAAATCGCGAATGGTGTTTCTTTAGAAAATCCATTGTTACCAATTGTAGGTGCTGAACCTAAAGTTGTAGGTACTGCTTTCGGAATAGGAGCTAACAAGATTTCTGCTCCTGTGGAAGGAATTGCTGGAGTTTTTGTAGTAAAAACTAGAACAATAACTAAAGCACCTAAATTAGCGAAGTATGATGATTATGTGAATCGTTTGAAAGGAAATGCAGCTCAAGCCGCTTCTAGAGCTTTACCTGCTTTGAAAAATGATGCTAACATCGAAGATAACAGATTAGAATTCTATTAGTAGATACGCTCTATATACAAAAAGCCCAAACGTAGTTTGGGCTTTTTTTTGGCTTTATTTTATTTTATTCTAAATCATTTGCTATCAATGTTTCGCTCCTGACGGGGCTTTCAAATCCGACAATATTACACTAAATCTTGTTTTTTGACGCTCTTGTCTT
>CANCJZ010000130.1 GCA_947378465.1 Flavobacteriaceae bacterium | reverse complement strand
GTGACGGTCGTATGCACATTTTGGGCAAATTGACTGAAACTATCGCTACTCCAAGAGCAGATGTTAAAAAACACGCTCCTAAAATTATCATGAGAACTATTCCTGGCAACTTTATTGGTGCATTGATTGGTCCTGGTGGAAAAGTAATTCAAGAATTACAAAAAGCTACTGGAACTACTATCGTTATTAATGAAGTAGACGAACAAGGGGTAGTTGAAATCTTAGGAACAGATCCAGACGGAATTGCAGCAGTATTAGCTAAAATCGATTCTATCATTTTCAAACCAACAGTTGGTGAAGCATACGAAGTGAAAGTAATCAAAATGCTTGACTTTGGTGCAGTAGTAGAATATACTGCCGCTCCAGGAAACGAAGTATTACTTCACGTATCTGAATTAGCTTGGGAAAGAACTGAAAATGTTGCCGATGTTGTAAATATGGGTGATGTATTTATGGTGAAATATTTAGGAATAGATCCTAAAACTAGAAAAGAAAAAGTTTCTAGAAAAGCACTTTTACCAAGACCTCCAAGAGAAGAAAATAAAATTACTCCTAAATCGGAATAATTTGATTTTAAATATTCAAGAGCCCTAACTGTAAAGTTGGGGCTTTTTTGGTTACATCATTTTCTTCTTCATTCCATTTTATAAAAACCCTTAGTACTGAAATAACTCAACTGCTAAGTATTTTTAAAATTTATAATTCACCACCATCGACAAACTGCTTTTACCAAAATCATTATCAATTCGTTTGGTAAACCAACTGTAAGGAATAAAATTATAATCCAAATGAATCCCAACACCATTAGCCGTCAATCCTATTCCTTGCGCCATATACAAAGCACTTAAGGCTTTGGTATTGGTGTCAACATGATAGGCTTTGGTCCCATCCGGGTCTGCATAATAACCACTCGTATCTTCCGGATTCTCTTTATCTTCAAATGAAAAGAAGCTGGCTCCAAAAGTCGAACTCCATTCTAAATTGAGTTTTTTAGTAAACACACGAATTGGATATTCCTTATTCATTCTACAACCCAGCATTATACTAATCCCTTTTGCTTTTACATTAAATATTGAATCCTTCCCGCGATAGACAAAACTTTCATTAACTCTAGGAACAATAAGACTAATTCCAAAATCCATCATATCGTTATGTTCCACTTTAGTACGGTACCAAAAACTGTATTGTTGTGAAACTCCTATCTTAGATTTTAAATTTCCCTGAGGAATGAAAAGCCCCCCTTCAAATCGGAATCGCTCCATCTTTTTCTTATCTTTAATTACTTGTTGGGACTGTACTTGAGTCATGAATAGACTAAATAGTATTAAAATAGTTGTTCTCATCTTTTACCAATTTATAAAAGGCATCGACCTTTTGTTATTAGAATTCCAAAAACCAATTTGTAATCCTTTTTGTTTTTTACTCTTATTGACTAATCCAATCTGAACTCCTTTAAAACTATCGGCTTGATTCCAAATCCCTATCTGAACCCCATTCATAGTTTCAGAATAATTACTCACTAAACCAATCGTTATTCCGTTCGACTCCTTTGAATAATTATAAAGCATTGATAGATGCAGCCCATCCAATCGGGTAACATAGTTGTGGGTAACATTAAAAGAGATTCCTGTACAGGAATGCCCCACATTAAAGAATGAAACCATAACCCCTGAATATGCAATACTTTCATTCTGGTTGGAATGTCCCGTACCTATACTCAATCCGTTAACAGCCACGGTAGCCGATTCGGAAAAACCACGTCTAGAAGGATCATCATACAAATAAAGAAAAATGGAAAACGGATTAATTTCTAAATTCAACCCATTAACCTTAGTGATGGAATTGTTTTGAGCCATATTGATTCCAGCTCCTAGGGCAATCCCATCAACAATTATAGTTTTGTTGGTACGTGGGGTTAAACTAAATAACGAAACAGCGATGCTGTCCTGTTGTGCATTTAAAGACTGTGATACTACAATGAGTAACATTAAAAATCGTGTGATCATAATAAATAGATTTAAATTATTTGTCAAAATTATTGCGATTTACACAAGTATATTGGTGACAAATAAGAATAGTTTTTATACATTTGTGATTATCACAAATATGAATGCACAAGCACAACTTCTAAAAGTAATTCGGACGCTACTCTCAAAAGAGACTTCGCTGAATGATGAAATCGCCAAAATACTAGACATCAGCTACGATGCTGCGCACCGACGCATTTCCATGAAAAGTAAATTTTCTATTGAAGAAACCGTATTGCTTTGCAATCATTTTGGAATTTCTATGGACATGCTTTTTAGCAACCAACACAAAGTTTTATTTTCTAAAACAAAAGAAGTGCAATCGCTTGAAGATTTGACCTTGTATTTCAAAGACTCTGTGTCCTATATTAAAGAGTTCAAAAACTCCAATGCTACGATGTATTATTCCGCCAAAGACATTCCGTTGTTCTATACTATTGGCGGGACTTTGTTATCCAAATTCAAGCTCTATGTTTGGCTGAATTTGTTAATTGGAAAAGACAATATCACACCCTTTGAATCCTTCCAACTTACTCTACAATTACAGGAGTACACTTCCGAACTACAATCCATATACAACGATTTATCGATACACGAAATTTGGAATGACACCACTATCAATAGTAGTATACAACAGATATTTTACTTCTTTGAATCGGGATTGTTGAGCATTGACAATGCGCTTTATCTTTATGAAGATGTCAAAAACATCCTTAAAGAATTGGAAGACAAATGCAGTAAAAACACTTCACAGTACCATCTTTATTATAATGAGCTTTTGATTTTAAATAACAATGTTCTTATTTCAAAGGAAGAAAAGAAAAAACTCTTTTTACCTTATACCATGCTCGGCTATTTTATTACGGATGATGCACAAACCACAAGCAATGCTTCTTCCTATTTTTTACATCAATTAAAAAACTCCAAATCACTTAATCTATCCGGTACCAGAGACAGAAAACTTTTTTTTAATAAGGCTTATCAAAAAGTAGATTTTTACATTCAAAAAGTAAACAATCATTTTTCGATTGATTTTTAAAAAGAGAGTTAAAGCAACCTCAAGATCAATATTCTATTTGAAACAGACCTTTGATTAATAACAAACTAATAATTCCTTTGTGATACCATTCGAGCTTTTAAATTAATTATAATTATATTTGAAGCTATCTTAGCCTATACCTATGGAGTTTATCATTTTCATATTAGCAATCTGTATCTGTATTTTATTTAACAACTTTTACAATTTAAAAAAGGAGAGTCGATTTATTAAATCGATTCTTGAAAAATACAGCGCGGAAAGTGCTGAGCTAAAAAAAGAAATTGCTGAATTAAAAAATGCTCTTCAAGGAAAAACGATCACTTCAGATCCTATTATTACCAAAGAAGAAGTCAAGACTACTAAAATTGAACCTTTTCAAGAAAAAATTATTGAGGACATTATCCCTCAACACACACCTATTATAGAGCAAACTGTTGAAGCTGAAATTCCAGTGGCTGAAACATCCATCATTGAGGAATTCCCAAAAGAAGAACTTCCTAAACCTATTACAGAAAACATTCCAACCGTTAGTTTTGACACTAACCAGTCTAAAGAAGAAAAAGTGTATACTGAAAGTGCTTTTTCAAAATTCATAAAGAAAGCCGAAAAACAATTTGCTGATAATTGGACCGGTATCCTTGGAACTGCCATTATGGTTCTTGGAATTGGATATTTAAGTATCTATACCGCATTAAAGGTAGCACCATTATTTAGGGTATTAATTTTATGGCTATACGCAGGTCTACTCGTAGGTTCATATTATTTTTTACATAAAAAAGAAAAATGGAACACTACAGGATTATGGTTAAGGAGCGCAGGTGCCAGTTTGTTTTTATTTGGTTGTTTTGGAGCTTCGCAAATCCCTGCCTTAAGCTTTATCAGCAATCCTATTAGCAGTTATTTACTCATTGGACTGGGAATTGGATTGAATTTATATGTTGGCTATATTATCAAAAGGGAAACATTCCTCTCTTTACACGTTATTTTGAGTATGTTGATACTCTGTGTAATTCCCGAAAAAACACTTGCTACGATTATATTAGCCGCCATTACCGCTACTATAGGAATCATTTTATCTTATAAAGAAAAATGGGAATACCATCTCCTTATTGTAATTGTTGCATTTATCATTTTTGATATTTGGTTCAATGCACAGGGAACAACTTTAACGGCCACTGAGAACATCATAGCCATCATCGGAGTAATAGCTGTTGCAGTCAGTTGTATGTATATGCAATATCGTAACTTCTATGAAAACACCTTTTTCGATAAGGCTGGTTTTATTACCCATTTGACCAATTGGATGTTATTCGCTACAGGATTGATTCTTCATGCTACAGGAAGCAAATTCAAAACAATACTACTTTTTATAGGAGCAATACTTTGTTTTTTCATTTCCCTAAAAGCCAAAAAGAAAAAAATCTATTGGCTGTACCATTTAGATGGTATGGTATCTTTTACCTTACTTTCATTAAGCATAATTATGCTAAACGATTGGAATGTGGGCATAGACATAATTGCTTGTATTCTCTATTCAATTATTGTGGTTTGCTTGTTTATTGTATATAAAGAAAAGGAAACATTATTATATAAAATTTTTCTTGGCATCAATCACGTAGCGGCCCTTGCCCTACTGTTTTTTCTAAGTTTAGCTACGAGTAATTCATTACCTATAAAAAATACCACTAACCTTTTTGCTTCTACTATTGCACTTTCTATACTTTCCATTGCAATTCCTGTTTACACGGCTATCAAGAAAGAATTTGAAGACATTGATGCTTTTATTTTAGAAAAAAAATTGAGTTTAAATGGCCTATTGGCAATAGTGTGCTCTTTATTTGTAATCATAAAAAGTGATGATGTACTGATGCATCATTTAAATATTGTAGTATGTTTTGGTATAGCGTTTATTTGGTGTGTATTAAAACAGCAATTCGACAAGAAAACTTTTGACTTGGGTAGAATTCTATTCTATTTACTAAGTATTACAATGGGGATTCTTATCCTACATTCTCAAGTTAAATCCAATTATGATTGGATGTTCAGCATTGGAATACTGCTAGTTGTAGCATACAACTGGAACGTAAAACAATTCTTCAACAACGATTTTATCATCCGATGTATAGGAATTGTAGGAACCAATATTTTATCATTTATTTTAATTTATAAATATTTACCTCAGCATCAAATTACACAAGTCTTCAGCCTTTTTGGACTTGCATTGGCAAACCATGAATTTTTATGGATCAATTTCAAAAAAAATAGTTTATGTAAAGACAATCAAACCCTACTCTATGTGTTCTATTATTTGTCAGTTGTAATTGGAAGTGTGCTGTTGATGATAAACGCATCTGATTTTTCATATACCCAAATTGCATTGTGTTGTACCGGAATTTCAGTTATTGAACTTTATGTACTGTTTGCAAAAAGAATCAGAAACAATTCCGAAGACACTATCAAAGAATGGACAAATCTCAATTTTTTGAATTCAGAGTTTTTAGTTTTAAATACACTCATATTTAGTTTTAGTTGCATACAATTTGAATATATCTCTGTTGTTTTAGCAGGATTTGCATTACTGAAATTTATTGGCTTTGAAAAACTCTCCGAATTCAAACGCTTCAACAAATATTCCTTTGGACTATTAATAGGGAGCATCGTAATGTCGCTTTATGTAGCCGTTTCAGAATTATACGAAGTAAAGAAAACAATTATTTATTTAACTCAAACGGCAACGGTTCTACTCTCATTAGTGTATTCGTATTTACAATACATCAGCAAACAAGAAAAAACAAAACGTTTCCAAATCATTTTACCTTATATACAAAACATTTGGATTGTATTGTTGATTTTTATTCAAGCCGATTTAAGTTATCTACCGCTACTCCTAATGGTATTGGCATTAATAAATTATTGGTTGATTACGAATAACAAAATCAAAATAGCCTTTCAATTTATCCCAATAATTGCATTGCTGGCCATTGTGTTTTCAGTGTATTATAGCTTAGAAAAACTGAATAGCTTTAATGCTATAGATTGGTTGCTACAATTAGGAAGTGTTGCCTTAGGAATAGTTTTGGCCATTCTTTTAAACAAAAGAGAAGAGCAGAAATCGATTAAACCGTATTATGAAATTGTCCTCAATGGTTGGTTATCCTTGATTATGTTTACGCAATTGGAGCACAAATGGCTTCCAGTTTTTTGGGCAATTACAGCAATCATAAACCTATTTTTATTTTATAAAAAAATCGGCAAAGAGAAAAACATCAGTATCGTCTATTATCTATTAGCCAATTTACATTTGGGGATTGTGAGTTTTAATTTTTATGAATCCAAATTCTTGTTCATATACCTTTTGATTTTTGCACTACTAGCAGTTTACCTCTACTTGGCATACAAATGGATGGAATCGTTCCACATCAAAAACAGTTTATTAATATATCCAGCCACTTTAAGTATTGGTTGTTTCTTATACTTAACATTCGACAAAGGAATCTTAACCTTTTTCTGGATATTGGAAGCATTGGGATTACTAATATTAGGAATACTACTCAAAGAAAAATATTTCAGATATGTATCGCTTTCCTTGGTAGGATTATGCGTAGTTCGATTGATGTTTTTCGATTTATCCAATGCCGATTTTTTAATAAGAGCATTAGTTTTACTAGGGGTTGGAGTGGTATTATTAGTAATGAACAGTTTGTTTAAGAAGTACAAAGACCGATTTGATTAAAAAAAATAGATTTTTGTAACTTTTTTACTACTCATTGCGTATAACCACCTGAACACTTTAAAGAAAAGGAGAACAAAACAATGAGACAGCTCAAAATCACCAAGCAGGTAACCAATCGTGAAACTGCTTCCTTAGACAAATACCTACAAGAAATTGGAAAAGTGGATTTGATCACTGCCGATGAAGAGGTAGAATTAGCACAACGAATTAAAGCTGGAGATCAACGCGCGTTAGAAAAATTAACGAAAGCTAATTTACGTTTCGTAGTTTCTGTTGCAAAACAATATCAAAACCAAGGTTTAACACTTCCTGATTTAATTAATGAAGGAAATTTAGGTTTGATCAAAGCGGCTCAACGTTTTGATGAAACTCGTGGATTCAAATTTATCTCTTATGCCGTATGGTGGATTCGTCAATCGATCTTACAAGCTTTAGCAGAACAATCTCGTATCGTAAGATTACCATTAAACAAAATTGGTTCTATCAATAAAATCAACAAAATGTATGCGTTATTAGAGCAATCTAACGAGCGTCCACCTTCTGCTGAGGAAATTGCAAAAGAATTAGATATGACAGTAAATGATGTAAAAGAGTCTATGAAAAACTCTGGTCGTCATTTATCAATGGATGCTCCATTAGTGGAAGGAGAAGATTCTAACTTATACGATGTATTGCGTTCAGGTGAATCTCCAAATCCAGACAGAGAATTAATCCACGAATCATTGCGTACTGAAATCGAACGTTCATTAGAAACATTAACACCAAGAGAAGCGGACGTAGTGCGTTTGTATTTTGGTTTAGGAGATCAACATCCAATGACTTTAGAAGAAATCGGTGAAACATTTGACTTAACTCGTGAGCGTGTACGTCAAATTAAAGAAAAAGCAATCCGTAGATTAAAACATACTTCTAGAAGTAAAATTTTGAAAACTTATCTTGGGTAAAAATTCCAAATCTTGAAATTCCAAATTCCAATGTGGGGCGATGAAATTCCCATTGTAGGGGTTTAGAAAAATAAATATCAAATTCGAAGTTCCAATTATTGGGCTTATGAATTTAAAGGCAACAACAGTTACATGACTGTTCGTTTTTTGATTGATGATTGAAACTCCGGCTGATTACCGGAGTTTTATTTTTTAATAAAAGTTTTGTAACATAGTAATTGATGATAATTAGTATTCTTCCAGATAGCTGCATTACAACATTCCTATCTTATCACGGATTCAATCAAGGATGGTTTTACACTTAATTATCGAATTTAATTAACCACATAGATTCTGTGTTGATTTCCTAATTAATCTAAATTTTATTTACCACGGATTCACGAATTATATTGAGTCGAGAGTTTTACACTAATTACACTAATTTTCCACAAATTATTGGAGCGGTTAAATTACACTAATTATGCCTGCGGCATTGGGGAATTAGCACTAATTCGTTGCTTATAAAAAGGAACGCAGATATAGCGGATCAATACGTGAACGCAGATTGACACGGATTTATGTAGATTGTGAATATTGGCGGTTTGTGGTTACTTTGTGTTAGTTACTTTATGTGATTTAGCTCCGCTGTACCTGAAGGTTTCTCCCTCCGGTCGAAAATGACAAGCTGAGTGGTTACTGGTTGGTTATATTATAGGATAGTAAAAAAGTTTTTATTACACCCCTACTTAATTATCAATTATACATTATCAATTGTCAATTAGATAATATGATTTAGCTCCTCTGAAC
>CANCJZ010000129.1 GCA_947378465.1 Flavobacteriaceae bacterium | reverse complement strand
CAAACAAAATTCCAGCATCAGAAATAACATTTGACAATCCATCCACATTAGATCCTATAAAAGGCTTCCCTGAAGCCATTCCTTCTATACTTGAAAGAGAAAGTCCTTCGAAAAAAGTTGATAATACAATAATATCAGCAGATTTTAATAATCTTGGAACATCCATTCTTAAGCCTAAAAAAAGAACTCTTTTACTTAAACCAAGTTGAGAAGTTAATTTTTCACATTCTTCTTTCAAATCTCCTTCACCAACCAAAAGTAATTTAATTTCTTCAGGGAGGTATTGAAGGGCTTGTATTAGTGTCTTTTGATCTTTCTGTTTGTTAAAACGAGATACTTGAATTATTAATTTATCATTAGGTTCTAGTAAATTTGATATTTCTGCTTTATTATAACTTAATGAGTTATGAATATGCTCTAAATTTACTCCATTATGAATAAGAGCAAATTGATTTGGATTTAATTTAGTATAATATATAAATTTTTCTTGTATTTCTTTTGTTATACAAATCACTTTTGAATAAAATCTGTATACTAACTTATCGAAATGCTTAAGTAAAAAATTAGTCATTCGAGAATTAGTAGAGTTGTGCTCTGTTAAAACAAGTTTTATTTTTGAAAAAGAAATCAGTTTTGAAAATACAACCCAATATTGTGCAGGAAATAAATGAACATGTGCAACATCATACTTTTTCAAATAAGGAATAATCTTAAATATTAAAATTGGATTGTAAATCGAGCCATTTCCAAGCGAATAAACATTACAACAATTTGTTTGTTTAATTGCTTTCATAAAAGGGAAATCAAATCCATTAAACACTAATAAATCACATTTTATTTTGTTTTTTTCATACAAAGGAAGTGTCTCTAAAATTAATTTTTCAGCTCCTCCTGATCCCATATTTCCTATTATGTGTAAAATTCTCATTTTATTAATGAATTATAACTTTTACTTTATCTTTAAGATAAATCATTAAAGCTGATGTAATATTCCAAAACAAAGAACTAATAACAAAAGAAATTGAAGCCCCAATCATACCATAAATAGGAATTAAAAAACTATTGGCAATGAAATTTATTATAACCGCAACTATTAGTATGTATTGAAACAATCCTTGTCTTCCTGTCATATTCAAATAAATTGGTGCAGAGCCAAACATTGAACAAAAAGCCTGTCCCATCATTAATATTACCAACGCATTTGACGCTATAATGTATTCGTGTCCAAAAAAATAAAGTATGTTTTTGGCAAAAAGACTAATAGTAATAGCAATAGGAAACGTTAATAAAAAAATCAATCTCGCAGTTTTTTTTACTGTGCTTTTAAGTGATTCAAAATCTTTTGATGCATAAAATTCTGCTATTTTAGTGGATGCTGTTATATTTACTGAGATAATAACCATTGATAAAATGGTCATTAATTTAATAGCAGTAGAATAATATGCAACTTGAGCATTTCCAAAGTATTTCTTTAAAAACATTATATCAAAACTCATTAATAGAAAAAATGCCATTCCACTAATTGCCATAGGATATGATTTTAAAAATATTTCCTTATGACTTATATCAAGCAATGTTGTTATCTCAGCTTTTCTTTGTCTTTTAAATTCCGAAAGAATCATTTGAAAAGAAATAATAGCTAAGAAAACAAAACCAATAAGATAGGTGTCAACTAAATATTGTTGATGCTTATAATGAAACAAAAAAATTGCGCCAATAATAACTGATACATATTTGAAAGTGTTTCGAAATAATTCTGCAGTATATACTTTATTTAGCACTCTAAATGTTTCTGTATTTAGAATTGTCATACAATAAAAAAATAAAATTATTGTAGATTTAAGCATAATCAAATAAATACTTTTATCATTAAAAAAATTATTAATAAAATTTTCTCCCAAGGTCAAAAGTATTAGAAATGGAATTAATGAAGTAAAAAGTATTAAATTTAATTTTTTGAAATATACTTTTTTTAAATCACTTATAGTCCCTTTTCCATTTATTAATCCCCCAAAATAAAGAATTGACTGATCCGTTCCTAAAAGACAAAGACTTCCAACAACAAGTAAAAAAGTTCTAATAAAATCATATTGACCCACTATTTTTGGATCATATTTATGGGTTAAAAACAATGTAAAACCAAAAAGTGTAATAATCCCTATTACTCTCAAAAACATGGTATTAATACTTTGCATAATGAAAGCATTCTCCTTTATTTTGTTGAGTTGAAATAAGGTGAATTTTAACATTAGTAATTTGATTTGATTTGCATAAGTAAATTTTCTTCCCAATTTTTTATACAAATATTAAAACTTTCCTTAATCTTACTTTTGTCTAAAACACTATAAGCTGGTCTTTTGGCCGGAGTAGGGTAACTTGAACTTGGAATAGGGTTCAAATCAATAGTTACAGTATTAACTTCAAATATTTTTTTAGCAAAATCAAACCAACTGCATACTCCTTCATTACTATAATTGTAAATACCATAATTAGAAATTCCTTCGAGAGCATTACATTGAACAATTTTAACTAATGCCTCTGCCAAATCAACGGCGTTAGTTGGAGTCCCAATTTGATCATTTACGACCGATAGTGAATCTCTTTCCGAAGCCAAACGCAACATGGTTTTCATAAAATTACCCCCAAACTGCGAATAAACCCAAGAGGTTCTCACTATATAATAATAGTCAAAAACCGATTGTATAGCGCGCTCTCCATCTAATTTAGTTTGGCCATAAACTCCAGTTGGATTAGGTTGATCCGTTTCCGTATAAGGAGTGGTTTTAGAACCATCAAAAACAAAATCCGTAGAAACATGTATCAATACAATTCCTCTTTCTTTACAAACCTCAGCAAGGTTTTTGGGTCCAATTACATTAATTGCTGTAGCTTTTTCAATATCGCTTTCTGCTTTATCCACAGCCGTATAAGCCGCTGCATTAATACAATAATCGGGTTTATATTGTTGAAAAACTTTTTCACATTGCAATTTGTCAGTTATATCTAATTCAGAAGACGAACAAAAAACAAATTGAATTTCAGAATAATTTTTCGAAATATATTGGAGGGATTGTCCTAATTGTCCATTCCCTCCTGTTACTAATACTACCATACTTTTTTAGCATTTTCTAAATGAGGTTGAATGGTGTCTTTTTCAGAAATAATCAATTCATCGGTAGGAAATTGCCAATCGATATTCACCGTTGGATCGTTATACATCAGTCCGCCTTCGCTTTCTTTATTGTAAAAATTATCGCATTTATAAAAGAAGGTTGCAGTTTCGCTAATCACTAAAAATCCGTGAGCAAAACCTCTAGGAACAAAGAATTGCTTTTGGTTTTCTCCTGACAATAAAACAGATTCATATTGACCATAAGTAGGTGAATTAGGTCGTAAATCAACTGCTACGTCCAATACTTCTCCTTGTAATACTCTTACTAATTTAGCTTGAGCGTGATCTCCAGTTTGATAATGCATTCCTCTTAATACTCCTTTAGAAGAATAGGATTGATTATCTTGAACAAAGTGAACCGATTTGCCTATTCCCTTTTGAAACGTATTTTCATTGAAACTTTCCATAAAGTAGCCTCTTTCATCTTGAATGATTTTAGGCTCTAGAATAAAACATCCTTCTAATTTGGTTGCTATAAACTTCATATTAATCCTCTAATAATCCCATTAAATGTACTCCATAGCCACTTTTTAATAATGGGGTTGCTAATGTTTTTAATTGGTCTTTATTGATGTATCCCATTTTGAAAGCCGCTTCTTCAATAGCTCCAATTTTTAAACCTTGACGTTCTTCAATTACTTGAACAAATTGTCCCGCTTGCATTAAAGATTGGAATGTTCCCGTGTCTAACCAAGCAGTTCCTCGATCAAGAATACTTACTTTAAGTTTGCCTCTTTTTAAATATTCTTTATTCACATCGGTGATTTCAAGTTCCCCTCTATGACTTGGAGCAATATTAGCAGCTATTTCAATTACTGAGTTATCATAAAAATAAATTCCTGGTACTGCGTAATTAGATTTTGGTTTTTCAGGTTTCTCTTCGATAGAAAGTACTTTTCCGTCTTTATCAAAATCAACTACACCATAACGTTCTGGATCGTGTACATGGTAAGCATAAATAATTCCTCCATCAGGATTATTATTATTTTGAAGCATACGGCCTAAACCTGTTCCATAAAAAATATTATCCCCAAGAATCAAAGCAACTTTATCATTGCCTACAAACTCTTTCCCTATGATAAAAGCTTCTGCTAATCCATTAGGATGTTCTTGAACGGCATATTCAAAACGACAACCAAATTTTTTACCATCACCCAACAATTGTTGGAATAAAGGTAAATCATGAGGAGTAGAAATAATTAAAATTTCATTTATTCCTGCCCACATTAAAGTAGACAAAGGATAATAAATCATGGGTTTGTCAAAAATTGGCATTAGTTGTTTACTAACGGCTAAAGTTAGGGGGTGTAACCTTGTACCTGATCCTCCTGCTAAAATAATTCCTTTCATAAGTTTATCTATTTAATTTGGATGCTTGTTTTTTGTAAAATTTTCTAATGTAACAAACCGAAATAAATAAGAATAGGAATAATATAGGTAAAAGCAATTTCATCTTTCCATTAGTCCCTTTGGTACTTTTTATATTTATTACAGTACTTATTTCTTTAATGAAAGAACGTAAATTAATTCTTTCTATTTTCTTATTTGCTATTTCAGAAATCAAAGTGTTTTTTAATTCAAATAATGTATTAAACTGATTGTTTTCGTTATTGTAAACTAAATTTGAGCTTTTTTGATTTTTAGATAAATTTGATGTCAATGTATTAATCAAGGAATCCGTTTGGGAAATTATTTCCTCATCTTTTTTTATTTTAATTTCAACATTTTCTTTTGAAACATTTAATATTTTTTCAAAATACTCATCTGTATTCAAATATTTTAAAATCGGATTTATGGTGGATTTAGCATTTGTTTTTGAAGTAGTTACAATATGGATACTATGATATGGATAATTTTTACTAGTTACCTTATCTTTAATTACTTTATTAATATCTCCGCTTTCTGCTAACAATTTCATTAACTCAAAATTTTGAGTGTTTTGTGCGTTTGAAGCAATTGCAGTATTGTTATTTACGAAACTATAAATATCAATAATGGGCTCAATCTCTATGGAAGATAAATTTTCAGGATTTTGGATTCCAATACTTTTAAAAAAGGCATTGTCTTTTTCTTTTAATTTTGAGGTAAGTAAATCAATTTTAGAATATAAATAATCTGTTGTTCCTAAATTAGGGGATACAATAATGTTACTTTCGTAATTTGTGTTTTCATAGTCTAAAAAATAGCCTACAAGAACCCCAGAAATAATTAATGCTAATAAAATAACTATGTTTTTCTTAACAAATAACATTCCTTTAAAAATTGAAAAAGCAATGTTGCTAAAAAAACCATTTATTTTCTTGAGTAGTATTCCTAAATCAATTTCTTCTGGAATGTTATTTTGATTTTCTGTGCTCATAAATTTTATTTTACGTTAAAAATTTGTTCTAATATTTTAATGGTAATCAAATAGGTGGGTTTCACACCCGTAGTTCCTAGTCCTCCTGAAGCAAGTGTGCTTCCTGTTTCTAATGGATTATCCGATGCGTAATAAGCATATCTTACTTTTACATCTGGGTGGATACTTTTTCTGATTTTTGAAGCGGACTGGATTGCTTTTTGATAATAAGCACCTTCCATCTCTAAACCAATCGCTCCCCAAGTCGATTCATGGAAAAACTTTAATAAATCCTTATTCTGTAATGAGGTTCCTAAAACTGTAATCATAGGGCCTGCAAAAACAGGAATGTCATTCCCTTCAAACATCTTTGCGGACAATTCATTGTGAAACGAATAATTATCCGCTGTTCCCTCATTGATGTGTGCATTAGGAATCATAATATCTCCTTTTCCTCCTTGTAAAATACCTGCTTTACCCATAATGGATACGGATTCTACATTTAAGAAAATATGGTTTTTGTCTTTTTTATAGGGTTTCAATAACTCATCAATGGTTTCGTAAGCTTGTTCTCCAAATGCGTAATCCATAACAATAATTACAGGAGCTTCCCCTTTAATTGTTGCTTTTGGAAAACTGGATTTTGCCCAATCAATCTTAGCAGTGTCAAATATTTGAACATCGATATTGGTTCCTGAATTATCCGGTAGGGATATCATTCCGTTTAACAAGGCAAATGTTTCAACTTTGCTTCTCAGGTCTTTGCTTCCTGAAGCACTTAAGTCCTCATAAATTTGATACTCTGATTTTCCTTTGTATTTTGAACCTAAAACAGGAGTAGCAAAAATTGAATTCATCACTGAGTGCATATTGGCACTGATAATATGAATCGGTCGTTCCAATAAATTGTTAGTACTCAACACTTCTTTGATATTGGTTGCCCAAATCTCTCCGTGAATATGGTGTCCTAAACGCTCTCTTAATATTGGGCTGAAGGTAATGGTTCGTTTTTTGTTTTCAACCACTTCTTCAATCGCTAATTTACCTAACCAATAAATAATGTGTAAAAAACGATCGGGTTTGTCAGCCGTTCCAAAGTCATCATAAATATCCAACACTTCTGAAAAACTTCTTCCCAATACATTAGATGCATGGGAAATGGCTTTCTCTTTTTCTATTTGTGTCAACTTCTTCGTTTGAAGTACGGCTTGCTCTAGTTTTAACCAATCACGTGTAACTTCACCATCAGAATCGTCTAATAATACTTTGTTTTTAATCTTATGCGATTCAACAAAAATGAACGTCAAGTGGGTTAGAATATCATAAATGTCGGAACGACCACGAGTGATCTCTACATTCATTTGCTCCTCGTCAATACGGTAACAATTTCTTTTACGTTTAGGGGGAACAATAGCATTAAAATGGGATTTGGAATAACCTTCATCAGAAGTCAAATTAATGTAACGGCATTCTTCAATACCTATTGGAAGTCTTTCGATTACATATAGTAATCCGCTTAATTCAACTTTCTCCTCCGCAATACTTCCGTAAATTTCTGGTCGAAGCGCTAATAAGGCTTCTCTTAATGTGTCTCCTGAAACACCCATTGGTTTGTAGAAACCTCTGTTGAATAAATGTCTCATGGTAATGTACAATCGTTCGATAGCTGCCGACGATTCTTGCGCTCTAGAGCGCGAAATGTTTTTAATTTCCTTCATTAAATTTTTATTTATAACCTACAAATGTAAGGATTTTATACTTTAAATCCATAAAAGTAGCATTGGAGTGAATATAAGGTTTTGGGGGCGTAGGTTTTTAAGGGCGTAGGTTTGGAATTTGATATTTGGGTATTGAAAGGAACTAATTGGTCAAAATCAAATCAATTGCAGGTTCGTATACCATTATTTTATGAACCGTACTTCCCTCCTCTTCATGAGTTTGTCGACTCCATTTACCTCCTGAATAGATGTATAAATAATCCCTTTCTACATAATTATACAACACTAATGGAGCATAGGAAGTTACGGATTGTTTTATATTGGTTTTAAAATCCGTGGTTGTTTTTTCAAATTTATTCTTTTCAATAATTAACTTTTCAAATCCAACAAATAAGCCTTTTGTAGGTATTTTTAAATTGAAGTTAGAGAGGTCAAATCGGTTTTTAAAAATTCCTTTTTTAACCGTAACCAAAAAATCTTTTGTCATTAATTCTTCGCCCGGATAGCCATTAGCATCTACTTTATAGAAATGCAATTTGATTAAAGCCGCTTCTATTTTACTATCCGTTTCAACGGTTACTGCCTTAATGTATTTGGTTTTTTTATATTCTGGTAAGTAAGGAAAAAATTTAGTGTCGATACGAGGGCCATTGTCAAACGCTTGATAAATACTGTTTTTTGTAGTTCCTATTTCAACCGCACTAGTGTTTTTGCGGTCGTCGATCATCACTTCGTTAAGTTCGTAGGCAGTCGGCTTTAAAAAAACTACTTGGGACTTGGAAGCGTTTACTTTTTTTTTCTCATAACCTAAGGCCGAAAAAATTAAGTTTTTATGCTCTTCCGTTTGATGAATTACAAAACTACCATCTTCTTCTGAAGTCGTTCCTATGTTTTCATTTTCCACGCTGATATTTACAAAGGGAACGGTAACACCAGACAAACTATCCTTAACCACTCCTTTGATTTGAGCAGTCATTGTAATGCTGATCAGCGTGCTTATTAATAATACAATTTTGTTTCTCATTTTATTGGGGATTGGATAAGAATGCTGCAATTTTTCTGTCGTTGGACAAACGTGGTATTTTATTTTGACCTCCTAATTTACCTATGGATTTCATATAATCTTGAAAACCATTCGTAACGACCTTGGTAATCACTAAAGTTCGCAATACCTTACCAACAATAAGATCGTCATAATAGACGTTTTGTTGTCGCATGGCTTGGTCTATTTTAAGTGCAAAGGTTTCTAAGTCGTCAGGTTCGTTTTCAAATTCAACAAACCATTCGTGATAAGGTAGTCCACTTTCAGGAGCTATTTGAGGGGCTACAGTAAACTCATTGATACGGACATTGGTG
>CANCJZ010000128.1 GCA_947378465.1 Flavobacteriaceae bacterium | reverse complement strand
AACACGGATTTGAACGATAGTAGAAACCAAAACAAAGACAAGGATAAAGATGCTGACAACTTCTCGGGGTTTTATAATTCTAAACTCCCTTTGGATATGAATATGGCATTTTCTTTAACCTACAGTAATACCACATTCCATAATAATATCTCCAGCTGCTCTTTAATGCTTTCTGCCAATACCAAACTGACACCTAAGTGGAAAATTGGAGCCTCATCTGGATATGATTTTGTCAACAAAGGAGTTACCTTTACTCAAATCCGTATGAATCGTGATTTGATGAGTTGGAATATGAATTTCAATTGGACCCCTTTTGGAAAAAATGCCTATTGGGGATTCTTTATCGGAATCAAATCAAGTGTTCTTAGTGATATTAAATGGGATAAACGTACACAACCCGACCGAACATTAAAATAATATAATATGAAAAAAATAATTTTTACAGATAAAGCACCTGCTCCAATAGGACCGTACAATCAAGCCGTTTTAGTAGGTAACACCTTGTACACTTCAGGACAAATTGCCCTTGATCCACACACTATGGAATTGGTTTTGGAAAACATCCAAACCGAAACCAAACAAGTCATGGAAAACATGAAAGCAGTCCTTGAAGCAGCAGATATGACCTTTGAAAATGTAGTTAAAACAACCATCTTCATTATGGATATGGCTGATTTTGCCAACATCAATACCGTTTATGGAAGTTATTTCGACGAAAATACTGCACCTGCTAGAGAAACCGTACAAGTAGCGGGATTACCAAAAGGCGTTAATGTGGAAATTTCAATGATCGCTATTAAATAATACGGATAAAGTATAATTCATCAATAGAATGAGAAAGAGTTTATTAAAAACCGCCTTAATATCTTCTCCTCTATTAGCAATATACGGGATAACTCCACTGTTTTCTCTCTACATAATTGATTTTACCTATTTCATATATACGGTAATTGCTTTAACCTTCATTATTTTGTTTTTTTGGTTAATCAATATTTTTCTAATTGATTTTTTCCAAAATAACAAGCAATGGAAACGCTATCTGTTTAGCTTTCTCATTGTAGCTCTTTTAAGCTTTGCTTTATTATATAATTTGAGAGATTTTCGGATACGTCAAAACACTGAAAGTGTACTGATGTATCCTATGCTTTTAGTAATTGAGATTAATTTTTTAATCCTCATTATTTGTAATTTAATCATTCTTAAACAAAAAAAGGAAAGCACGGAGCTGGATTTGCAAAAACTAAAACTCAATTATTTAGAAGCACAAAAACAAGTATTGATCAAGCAACTACAACCTCATTTTTTGTTCAATACCTTAAGTACTCTAAAGTCCTTGATTCGCCAAAACCCTACCGAAGCCGAAAACTATTCGGTAAAGTTATCCGACTTCCTTCGCTATTCTATCAAGTCCTATTCCTATGACATTGTTAGTTTGGAAGACGAACTCAAATTTACCAAAGACTATATCGAATTACAAAAGGTACGTTTTGAAAATGCCTTTTCGGTAAGCATTGACATTCCTAAGACTTGTTTGTCCTATAAAATCCCAGTATACGCTCTTCAATCCTTAGTTGAAAACGCTATTAAACACAATGCTTTTACACTTAAAAAACCCTTGAATATCCAAATAGAATGTATTGGAGTTGTGCTAAAAGTCACCAATAACAAATTAGCCAAACGCAGTCAAGAGAATACCGGAACAGGACTTACAAACTTGAACAAACGTTATCAAATGATAACAGGAAAAGAAATCCTAATAGAAGATACTGATCAAATATTCAGTATTGCCTTAAATCTGATTACCGATGAAAATAGTAATAATTGAGGATGAACAAGTCACCGCAAAAGACTTAGCGCTGACGATAAAGGAAATAGAACCTGAATTTGAAATTGTTGAAATACTGAATTCTGTGGAGGAAGCAATTACCTATTTGAATTCACACGATTCTATAGATTTAATTTTCTCTGACATTCAATTAGGGGATGGATTGAGTTTTGAAATTTTTGAGAAAACCAACAACAAAATTCCTGTTATATTTTGTACTGCATACGATGAATATGCCTTAGAAGCATTCAAAACCTTTGGTATCTATTATTTTTTAAAACCATTTACCAAAGAAACAGTACAGATTGCCCTTTCTAAATACCATGATTTAAAGGAAAGGTTACAGCTTCCAGAGGAAAATAATTTTTCTGAAATCATCAAGCAACTCAAAATCAACCTAAATCCAAGCACTACTCCATCCATCATTATTTATGAAGGGGATAAAATCATTCCTATCAGCAGTTCTAAAATTGCATATTTCTATATCGACAATAAATCGACTTATGCGCAAACTTTTGATAATAAAAGACATCTCATTTCCCAAAACATGGAATATTTAGAGCGCAGTTTAAGTCCTTTATTTTTTAGAGCTAACCGTCAATATTTATTAAATAGAAAAGCGGTCATCGATGCTTCTCAATTTTTTAACAGAAAAATTGTAGTGAATTTGAACGTTCATTGCGACGAAAAAATCATCGTAGGCAAGGTCAAAATCACGCCTTTTTTGGATTGGCTGACCCATTATTAATACGACTTGTCCATTTCAATCCGCATTTTGTCCATCTCAGTCAAATAGTTGAATAAGCTTTGGTTTTATTTACAATATTTGTAATGTGAGAAATGTTTTTTTAGTATGTAATTTTAAATATCAAAATTATACTACTAAGCCCCTTTTAGAGTACTATCCAATAAATTAATTTTACTAAAAACCATTGAACCACTTTCTATGAAATTATTTAAATCAATCCTTTTCTTAATAATTTTATTCCCAGCTTTCATTGTTGGTCAAACACCAGTAGACACCGCAATTGAACAAGCAAAATCCTTTATCAAAGAAAAAAAATACCCTCAAGCCGAAGCTATTCTTGCTGCATATTACCCAAACCACAATAAAGATTTAACTACAAATTGGTTGTACGCACAAGTATTGCACTGGAATTACAAAAACAAATTATCAGAAGATTTGTTTCAAAAAGCAATTGCATTAGCGCCTAAAAACACCGCCATTCAAATGGATTATGCGCGCATGTTGTATGAATCAAGTGATTTCAAAAAAGCTCAAATCTTGATTGAACCTTTGAAAAAACTTGAAGATACTCAAGCAGAAGCATTATTAATGGAAGCCAATATCCATTTTTGGAACGGTAACATTGATGAAGCTCAAAAAAGCATACAAGAAATAAAGAAATTATATCCTAATACCGATATCACTAATGATATTGTTAAAAATATAGCGAACGCCACTTCCCCTTATCTTAAAACAAATTTTGAATACCAATCGGACAATCAACCAATGACCTTTGTGGGTGAAAAAATTGAAATCGGGCAATACCGCTCTTGGCTATTGAGTCCAAAATTAGAGGTTTCCAATTATAATTTCAATCCTACCCAACAAGCGTTGACGGGTAAAATTAGCAATCAATTATATGTTGCTAACATTGGCTTTTCAGCGACAATGGCAGTAGGAGCATATAAAAATTTCTCAGGAACAACCGATTGGATTGGTGGAATAGAACTGAATCAAAAAATAGTCAACCATACTACACTTAAAGTAGGATACAACAAACGGCCTTATTTAGGAACTTTGGCTAGTACTGCCTTTAATTTATCTCAAAATAATTTGTTTGCCGACTTGGATTACTCTAACAACAAGCTATTTTCAGTTCATGGAGGCTACAATCATCAATATTTTAATGACAATAATAGTATTGAAACCATCAGTTCGTGGATTATCTCTAAACCATTTAGCATATCGACACTTAAAATTCAATTCGGATACGGATTCAACTATTCCAATGCCACAACCAATTTATATACGGCAAAGGAATCCTTAACTGATGCCATCGTTAATTTTAGTCCAAACGCCACAATTAACGGCTATTACAATCCCTATTTCACGCCTAAACAGCAAATGATTAATTCAGCAATTTTGATTTTGAATTACAAAGCATCTAGCAAAATTGAATTGGGAGCTAAAGCTACTTATGGGTTTGCTGCTCAATGCCAAAACCCATACATCTATTTGGACACTGACGGTTCAGGAGCTACTATTTTCACAACGGATTACAGTAAAACAAACTTTAATCCTTATGAAGTTACTGCTTTTATTAACGGAAAAATCACTTCTACAATTGAAGCTAAATTGAGCTACACTAATCAACATACTTTCTTTTACAACAGAAACAACCTTAATCTAGGATTGAATTTTAAATTATAAATGAACACGCGATTACGAAATAACCTATGGAAGTTCAAGGGAGCTAAAAAGGTGACGAAATTTGACCATTTTGTCCTTTTGGTGCTGACACTTGCTGGGATATTAAGCGTAATCAATTTAGGCGAATGGTGGTTTAGAGAGGATCATATTGGAAATTTATTCCTATTTGTACTCTTGAGTATGTTTTTTTGGTACGGGATTATCAGAGTCGTTTTGATTTGGGTTAACTATTTGCGTTTAAAAAATCCTCCCACTGTGCCCATTCCCGAGGAAGGCTTAAGTGTCGCAGTATTTACAACTTCGGCTCCTGGAGAACCGATATCCATGTTTGAAAATACTTTTAAAGCGCTTCAAAACTTGAACTATCCGCATACCACCTATTTATTAGACAGTACGGAAGATCCTGCTTTTAAAGAATTGGCTGAAAAATATGGAATCGTGTGGTTGGATTTGGCCAACTTACCCGGAGCAAAAGCAGGAAAAGTAAACGAAGCCTTACGAAGAACAAAGGAAGAATTCATTTTAATATTAGATCCTGATCATATTGTTTTTCCTAATTTCTTAGATCAAACACTTGGTTTTTTTAAAAATGAATCCATTGGATTTGTACAGGTAAGCCAAGGCTATTACAATATGTACCGTTCCTTTACTGCCAAAGGAGCTGCGGAACAAACCTATACCTTTTATGGTCCTACACAAATGGGACTCTACGGTTATGGAGGGGCGGTAGCGATTGGAGCGAATTGTACGTTCCGCCGAAAAGCCTTAGAAAGCATCGGTGGGCACGCTCAAGGATTGGCGGAAGATTTACAGACGTCCATCAGAATCCATTCTAAAGGTTGGAAATCGGTGTACAACCCCGTGATTGTAAGTCGAGGATTAGTACCAGAAGATTTTGCTTCTTTTTGTAAGCAACAATTAAAATGGGCGCGTGGCGTATTTGAATTGCTCTTTGATGAAATGCCTTATGTGTTGAAGGATTTGAGTTTTTGGCAAAAAGTATCGTATTTGTCTATTGGGACCTATTATTTATTTGGAACTATTACTGCCTTTTTTATACTCGTTCCCTTGTTTTATTTTTTCACTAAAATCATTCCGGGTAGAATGGATTTTACGGAATTCATCAGTAGAGGAGGAATCATTTTGATGCTATCCATAATCATCTATGTCTATGCGCAAAAATTTCTATGCGACCGCAAAACAGAAAGAGGATTCCATTGGAGGGGAATGATATTAAAATACTCCTGTTGGCCCGTATTCTTGTATGCCTTTATATTGACCTTACAAAAAAAGAGCATTCCCTATATCCCTACATCCAAAACGGCTGTTAAGGGATTTATGAATCCTTTTGTAAAGCCTTTGATTGTGTATTGCATTGTATTCCTTTTCACTCTAGTGGGTGTTTATACCGAACGAAGGTACGTTACCCCAGAAAGTGAATTGTTATTCACCGCTCAAAAAACCTGGGGGATGATTGGATTTTCATTCTTAGCCTTTATACAATCCATCGGCGGGATTTTAGCTGCGTATGAAGCAGTGCATTTAAAAGCCGAAGATGCTTGGAGCAGAATCAAAATTCGAGAAGACAAAAAAATTGAAGTAGAATAAACCAACCCATAAAAACCAATTATTATGAAGACTTTATTATTAGCAGGAGGTTTCGGTACTCGTTTTAGTGAGGCCACGGATTTAATTCCTAAACCAATGATACAAATTGGTGCACAACCCATATTGTGGCATATTATGAAAATTTATTCCCAACACGGTTACAATGATTTTGTGGTGCTTTTGGGATATAAAGGCTATGTCATCAAAGAATATTTTGTCAATTACTTTTTACACAACAGTGATGTGACTATTGATTTAACCAATAACGAGGTTAAAATTTTAAACAATAAATCCGAGCCTTGGAAAATCACCCTTTTAGATACAGGACTCGATGCGATGACTGGGGGGCGTGTTTTACAAGCTAAGGACGTCGTGGGCGACGAACCTTTTATGCTTACTTATGGCGATGGCGTGAGCGACATCAATATTAAAGAATTAGTAGCATTTCATAAAAGCCACGGTAAAGCCGTAACCATGACCACCGTGCAACCCGAAGGTCGTTTTGGGGGAGTTTCTTTTGATGGCGAAAGTGGTCATGTAAGCAACTTTATTGAAAAACCAGTAGGTGATGGAGGATGGATCAATGCCGGCTTCTTTGTGTGCGAACCCAAAGCCTTCGATTACATTACTAATGGCATTCAAACCATTTGGGAAAAAGAACCTTTGGAAAATTTAGCCAAAGACAATGAATTGTTCGCCTACAAACACCACGGGTTTTGGAAACCTATGGATACCCTTAGAGACAATATACAGTTGAATGATATGTGGAAAAACAACAAAGCATTATGGAAAACTTGGTAAACTTTCAATCCCTTTTTGGTGGAATATATAAAGATAAAAAGGTCCTTCTAACAGGCCATACGGGGTTTAAAGGTTCCTGGTTGGCCTTATGGTTGGATCAAATGGGCGCACAAGTATATGGCTATGCCTTAGCCAATGAAGGTCAGAACCATTTGGACTTATTGAATTTGAACATTCATCAAAACATTAATGATTTAAGAGATTTAAAAGCACTTCAAGCCTATTTTGATGAAGTGCAACCCGATATCGTATTCCATTTGGCGGCACAAGCCTTGGTAAGAGCATCGTATGACGATCCAATCGAGACTTTTTCAACCAATGTAATGGGCACCCTTAACGTTTACGAAGCTTCCCGAAAAACCCCTTCGGTAAAGGCGATTGTAAATGTCACCAGCGACAAATGCTATGAAAATAGGGAATGGTTTTGGGGCTATCGCGAAAACGAAGCTATGGGTGGCTATGATCCCTACAGTGCTTCCAAAGGTTGCGCGGAGCTCCTTACCGCTTCCTACAGAAACTCCTATTTTAACAATGATGATTTTGGCAAAAAACATCAGGTGTTATTAGCCAGCGGTAGAGCTGGAAATGTTATTGGAGGAGGCGATTGGGCGGGCGACCGTTTGATTCCGGATATCGTTAGAGCCACTTCAAAAAATGAAGCAGTAAAAATTAGAAATCCAAAGGCTACCCGTCCTTGGCAACACGTGTTGGAACCTTTGAGTGGCTATTTGAATTTGGGTTGGAAATTATTAGAGCAAAATGTTGCCGTTGCTGAAGGATGGAATTTTGGCCCAGACAACAGTAGCAACCTTCCTGTGGAAGACATTATAGCCTTGTCACAAAAATACTGGGATTCCATAACCATTGAATTCAGTAAAGACCCTAACGATCACCATGAAGCGAATTTGTTGATGCTGGATTGTTCCAAAGCCAACAAAATGCTCAAATGGAAAGCCGTTTGGGGAATTGACAAAACCCTTGAAAAAACAATTGTTTGGTATAAAGAATTCTATTTGAATCAAAAAGTAGTTTCTCAAAACGACTTGAATGATTATGTAACCGATGCAAAAGCAGCAAACATTCCATGGGCATTATAGATTTAAAAAATAAAAGAGTAGTAGTAACCGGTGGCAATGGCTATTTGGGTTCATTTTTAGTAAAAGCTTTGAAAAAAGAAGGTGCTGAAGTTTTTGTAATGTCCCGAAATGTTAAGCCGAGCATCCACAACTTCGAAGTAAACCTAGCCGACTTTGAAATGGTACAAAAAGTAATTCGGATTATCAAACCCGAAATTGTATTCCATTTGGCAGCCAGCATTAGCCGTAATCGCGATTTTTCAATTTATGAAAGTATGGCACGCGTTAATGTATCAAGTACTTTGAATTTGCTGCGCGCTTTGGAAGGCTTTGATGCGCATTTTATTTTTACTTCTTCTAGTGAAATTTATGGAAATAATGTATCGCCTTTTCAAGAAACACAAATCCCAATGCCGGTTTCTCCGTATTCCTTAACGAAGGTACAAGCCGAGTATTTAATACAAACCTATTGTTCAAATCATAATAAAAAATTTACTAACTTGCGCATCTTCAACTTCTATGGTGAGGGGATGTCTGAAGACTTTTTCATTTCTCAAATGATTCATTCATTAAAAAGAGGAGAAGATTTTTTGATGACCAAAGGGGAACAAACCAGAGATTTTCTTTATGTTAGTGATGTGGTACAAGCCTTACTTTTAACGGCTAAAAACACCGAATCCTATCAACAAACGATGAATGTTTGCAGTGGAAAAGGGACCAAACTATGCGATTTGGCAATGGATGTGAATAATGAAATGCAAACCAAGGCTCAAATTGTTATTGGCGCCATACCGTATCGCGACAATGAAGTGTGGGAAATGATTGGGGATAATAGTAAAAT
>CANCJZ010000127.1 GCA_947378465.1 Flavobacteriaceae bacterium | reverse complement strand
ACAATCAGACTAAAGACTAACTTTAAATCGGTTTTGGGGTTCATTATATTCTGAAGCAATTATTGCTTTCTAATCTTTTGTTCCCATTTCCAAGCACTCGCCAAACTGTCTTCCAATGTAGATAGTGCTTTCCATCCCAATACATTATTTGCTTTATCGGTATTGGCGTAAGCCGATGTAATATCGCCTTCACGTCTACCAACAATTTGATAATTTAATTTTTGTCCTGAAACTTTTTCGAAAGCGGTTATCACTTCAAGAACGGAACTACCCGTTCCAGTCCCTAAATTGAATGTTTCTACTTTTGTTTCATTTTTACCATTCAACAAACGTTGTAATGCTACAACGTGTGCCTTAGCCAAATCCACTACGTGAATATAATCACGAACAGCAGTACCGTCAGGAGTAGGATAATCATTTCCAAAAACAGATAATTTCTCACGCATCCCAATAGCAGTTTGAGTGATGAATGGTACTAAGTTTTGAGGAACACCTAAAGGTAATTCTCCTATTTCAGCACTTGGATGCGATCCTACTGGATTAAAATAACGCAATAGTATAGAGCTAATGTTACTTACTTTAGCAACATCGGTAATGATTTCTTCACCAATTTGCTTGGTATTTCCGTAAGGAGACATCGCAGGTTGAATAGATGCATCTTCCGTAATAGGCATTTTCTCTGCTTGTCCATAAACCGTACAAGAAGAACTGAAAATAAAACTCGCTTTTGGTAAAGCTTGCAATTCTTGCAATACATAAACCAAAGCATTGATGTTGTTTTCATAATACAACAAAGGATTCTCTACACTTTCCCCTACTGCTTTGGAAGCAGCAAAGTGAATCACACCGGCAACATCCGAATGCCTTTTGAAAAAATCCTGAACTGCAGATTTATCACGCAAATCCATTTTTTCAAAGATTGGTTTTTTCCCAGTAATGTTAAAAATACCATCTAAAACAGATTCTGATGAATTGGATAAGTTGTCAATGGCCACTACTTCAAATCCCTCATTTTGTAATTCAACTACGGTATGCGATCCGATAAACCCTAATCCTCCTGTTACTACTATTTTCATTATTTTATTTGATTTTAATTGATGAATTAAAAATATAGTTTGTATTAAAATTGATTGTTATTGTAAATATTCCAAAATACTATCAGTAATGAACTTAATCTGGTCGTCTTCCAATTCCGTATGCATTGGAAGAGCAATAACTTCATCCACCAATTGATTGGTTACTGGGAAATCTTCCTCTTTGTATCGTGCATCCGCATAAGCTTTTTGACTGTGCAAAGGAATTGGATAATAAATAGCACACGGGATGCCTTTGCCTTGCAAATGTTCTAACAAGCCATCGCGTTTTCCATTAGTGATACGAATTACATATTGATGAAAAACATGGCAATCGCAATTATCGCAAATTGTTGGAGCCACAATCGCATTAGATACACCTAAAAGTGCCGAATATTTTCGTGCCGCCTCTTGACGGGCTTTGTTGTAGTGATCCAAATGAGGTAATTTGGCTTTTAAAACTCCCGCCTGAATGCTGTCCAAACGCGAGTTCACCCCTACTACATCGTGATGGTAACGCTCATACATTCCGTGATTGACAATTCCTCTTAAGGTATGTGCTAAGGCATCATCATTCGTAAAAATTGCTCCACCATCGCCATAACATCCTAAGTTTTTTGAAGGGAAGAATGAGGTTGCTCCTACGTGTCCAATAGTTCCTACCTTAGTTTTAGAACCATCTTTGGAAGTATAGTCGGCACCAATCGCTTGAGCATTGTCCTCAATTACATATAAATTATGTTCTTTAGCAATTTCCATAATAGCATCCATATTGGCTGCGCGTCCAAACAAATGTACAGGCACTATGGCTTTTGTTTTTGGAGAAATTGCTTTTCGAATACCTTCTAAAGAGATATTCATATTATTCATATCCACATCGACCAATACAGGCGTCAATTGCAATAAAGCAATTACCTCAACCGTAGCTGCAAAAGTAAAATCAGCGGTAATCACCTCATCGCCTGGCTTTAATCCTAATCCCATCATTGCAATTTGCAAAGCATCCGTTCCATTAGCGCAAGGAATCACGTGTTTTACGCCTAAATAATCTTCTAAATCTTTTTGAAATTGATGTACTAGTGGGCCATTGATATAAGTGTTGGTATCCAGTACTTCTTGAATCGAAGCATTCACTTCGTCTTTTATTTTTTCATATTGACCTTTAAGGTCAACCATTTGTAATTTTTTCATGTTTTACAATTAAGATGCACAAAAATAAGAATTAAAACGCAACTATAATGAAGAGCTTTCGCTTTTATTTGAGCCAAAAAACCTAAAGCCTATTGTAAAATAAAATGCTTAATTTAGCCACACAAATAAACAACCATGCTTTTTCTGTATCAATTCGTCGTACTTCTTGCTGCTCAATTATTAAAAGTTGTAGCGCTTTTTAGTCCTAAAATCAAACTATTTGTAGAAGGCAGAAAGGAAGTATTCCCTATTTTGAATAGCAAAATAGCCGCAACAGACAAAACAATATGGTTTCATGCGGCTTCATTGGGCGAATATGAACAAGGCTTGCCCGTAATTGAACAAATCAAACAAAAATATCCTTCTCATAAAATTGTAGTGAGTTTTTTCTCTCCTTCTGGCTTTGAAGTTAGAAAAAACAATACCGTTGCCGATGCTACTGTTTACCTTCCTTTGGATACCGTTTCAAATGCGAAACGCTTTATCCAAGCGGTACATCCTGAAATGGTCTTCTTTATCAAATATGAATATTGGCCCAATTATTTGAATGAACTTCAAAAACAACATATTAAAACCTATTTGATATCAGGTATATTCCGCGAGAAACAAGCTTTTTTTAAATGGTATGGCGGCTTCTATAGAAATGCCTTAAAGAGCTTTGATTTTTTTTTTGTTCAAAATGACAGTTCGAAGAAACTCATTCAAAGTATTGGTTTCAACAATGTGAAAGTTTCAGGCGACACTCGTTTTGATCGTGTAGTGACTATTTTGGAACGCGATACTACTTTGGATTTTATAGAAAATTTTAAAAACCAACAAACTACTATTGTTATCGGAAGTTCTTGGCCTAAAGATGAAACCTTATTAGTTCATTTTATCAATCAAGCTCCTGAAAATATAAAATTCATAATTGCGCCTCACAATATTAAGTCAGAGCAAATTCAAGAGCTAAAGCAATCCATACAAAAGAAAACGCTATTGTATTCTAGCTTTCAAAAGGAGCCGCTTCAAGAGGTCCAATCCTATAATGTATTTCTTATCGACACTATTGGAATATTGACTAAAATATACAGTTACGCCGATATTGTATATGTTGGTGGTGGTTTTGGACATCCGGGCGTACACAATTTGTTAGAGCCTGCGACTTTTGGTGTACCTATTGTACTGGGACCAAACTATTCGCATTTTGCAGAAGCCACTGCATTGGTCAAAATGGAAGGATGTATTTCTATTTCCAACCAACAAGAACTTAACGAAGCATTTGATAATTTAATTTTCAACGAAGACATTCGCCACGAAAAAGGACATATCTGTAGCACTTTTGTCCAAATGAATAAAGGAGCAACGGCTATTATTTTAAAACATTTGGAAAATGACTCGCTTTAAATTACTGGAAGCTTCACAAATAGAGTTGGCCACTCAATTGATGCAGGAGTTTTATGCCATTGACCACTATCCCATGGACCCTGACGTAACCAAAACACTTTTTGAAGCGTTTATTAATAACGAACAGCTTGGCAGAATTTGGTTGATTTATTCCAATGAAGAAGTAGTAGGCTATGTGATGCTTAACTTTTTATTCAGCTTCGAATTCCAAGGACGCATCGCATTTATGGACGAGTTATACCTCAAAGAAAGTGCCCGCGGTAAAGGATTAGGACAACAAGCGGTGCACTTTATCAAAGAACAAGCAAAACTATTGGGCGTTAAATTAATCTACCTCGAAGTAGAAAACCACAATGAAAAGGCGCAAAAATTGTATCTTGCCAACGATTTTGTAACCCATCATCGAAAATTATTAAAACACAAACTTGACTAACAATATGAAATTTTTAAGACTACTACTGTTATTATTTGTCATTCAAACACAGGCGCAACAAGGCGGTATGTGGATTCCTTCACTTTTAAATGGAATGAATGAAAGCGAAATGAAATCTTTAGGAATGAAGATTACGGCTGAGGAAATCTATTCCGTGAACCATTCCAGCTTAAAGGATGCGGTTCCTCAATTTGATGGAGGTTGTACCGCTGAGGTCATCTCAGACAAAGGATTGATATTGACCAATCACCACTGTGGTTTTGCTGCAATCCAAAATCACTCCTCCGTTGAACACGATTACCTTAGAGATGGTTTTTGGGCATACAAAATGGAAGACGAATTGACCAATCCTAATATGGTAGTGATGTTTGTGGTGCGAATTGAAGATGTAACAACCAAAGTTTTAGAGGGCGTTGCAGCATTAACTAGTGAATCCGACAAACAAAAAAAGATTCAAGAAAACATCAGCAACCTAAGCAATACTTTACCGAAAGAAGCTTGGCAAGAAAACAAAATCAAAACATTTTACGATGGAAATCAATACCTTTTATTTGTAACTGAAACGTTTAAAGACATTCGTTTTGTAGGCGCGCCACCAAGTTCTATTGGAAAATTTGGTTCGGATACAGACAACTGGGTTTGGCCACGTCATACTGGTGACTTTTCATTATTCCGTATCTATGCAGACAAAGACAACCATCCTGCTGCTTACTCTAAAGACAATGTTCCTTACAAACCAAAACATTTCTTCCCTGTATCTATTGCGGGTGTAAAAGAAAACGACTTTACTATGGTGATGGGGTATCCTGGAAGAACTCAGGAATATTTGCCTTCCGTAGCGGTTAACCAAATTGTAACCACCTTGAATCCAGCAAAAATTGAAGTACGCGATAAAGCTTTGAAAGTGCAAGATCGTTTTATGAGAAAAGATCAAGCGATCAAAATTCAATATGCTTCTAAATATGCAGGTGTAGCCAACTATTGGAAAAAATGGATGGGTGAAACCAAAGGATTGAAAAAAGCAAACGCGGTAGCGGCTAAACAAAAATTTGAAGCCGCTTTCCTTGACAAAGTAAACAAAGCGGGCAAACAAGCGGAGTACGGTAACTTATTATCTGACTTTGAAAAAAACTATACTGAAATCCAAGATTACGCATTGGCAAGAGATTACTTTACCGAAGTGGTAATGCGAAATACCGAAATACTTTCGGTTGGATATAAATTGTACCAATTGGAACAATTATTAAACACTAAAGGCGAACAAGCATTTACCGACAGGAAAAATACTTTATCAAAAGGCATCGATGAATTCTACAAAGACTATAATGTAGAGGTAGATCGCAATGTATTTGAGCAATTGATGGGATTATACGCCACAAAATCTCCAAAACAGTTTTTACCTGAAAGTATTATTGGTGTAGATACCGCAAAATTAACGGCTTCCGTATTTGACAATTCAAAACTTACTTCTTTAGACAGTTTCCGTTCCTTATTAGAAGGTGATACCAAAACTGTGATTGAAAAAATCAATGCCGATCAAGGATATCAATTGATTAAAACCTTAGCCGATGCTTATACCAAAAACGTAGCACCTAAATATGACGAAATCAATTTGAGAAATATCGCTACACAAAGAACCTATATGAAAGCGATTTTGGAATTAAGTCCAAAATCAGATCGTATTTTCCCAGACGCGAACAGCACATTGCGTATTACTTATGGAAAAGTAAAAGGATACAAACCAAACGATGCGGTATATTACGAACCATTTACTACGCTGGACGGAGTAATGGAAAAATACGTTCCAGGGGACTATGAATTTGATGTTCCAAAAAAACTAATTGATCTTTATAACACTAAAGACTATGGCAACTATGGAGCAAACGGTAAGATGCCGGTTTGTTTTATTGCGACAAATCACACTACTGGCGGGAACTCTGGAAGTCCTGCTTTAGATGCCCAAGGGAATTTAATAGGATTGAATTTTGACCGCGTTTGGGAAGGTACTATGAGTGATATTTACTATTCCCCAGAGATTTGCAGAAACATTATGGTAGATGCGCGTTATGTATTATTCATCATCGATAAGTTTGCAGGGGCTAAAAACCTAATTAATGAGTTGAAAATCATACAACCAAAGAAAACTAAATAATTTTTAAGTTATTTTTAAGTTTGGCACGGATATTGTAAAGTAAACAAAGGAATTCAAAATGAGAATTTTTAAAAAAAGTTAAATAAAAGTTTTGCCGATTAAAAAAATTCTTATCTTTGCTCCGAATTAATAATTAACCTTTTATATTAAATTAAGATGAAAAAAGTATTTTTAAGTTTAGCTGTTATCGCTACATTATCTGTAGTATCTTGTAAACAAACTGAAGCTGAAGCTCCTGCTGCTGCTGATACAACTGCTGTTGATACTGCTGCTGCTCCAGAAGCTACTGCTGACACTGCAAAAGTTGATACTGCAAAAGTTGAAACTCCTGCTGCTGATGCTAAAGCTACTGACGCTAAAGCTACTGAAGCTAAAGCTCCAGAAGCAAAAAAATAATCAGAATCTAATTTTGATTTCAAAAAAAGCCTCGCAATGCGGGGCTTTTTTATTTCCAATTAAATTGCCCCAAATACATCCTCTGCTGGAGGAAAGATATCATGTCCCGCAGAGAAATCAAGTATCTCCGACTTATGGCCAGCTCTCATAATCTCATCAATGCCCTTTTGCATTAATAATTGAGTGGTATACTTTCTACTAACGGCAACCTCCACTTCTCTTAAAATGATTTTGAAATAAAACTTCCCATTCTTTGATTTGAATCGCATAAAAAAGACTTCTTCAAAAGAGTTTTTCAAATCCTCAATCGCTTCTTCGCATTCAAACCTTAAATCAAAATCATTACTGGTAAAAATAGTTTTCCCTTTTCGGGAGGTAAATTCATATTTATATTGATCATTAATACGTTTGCTGATTACAAAAGTCCCCATGCTGTTCTTTCTGTTAGTTTATTTTGAGACTCCTAATATAGAGACAAAGAAACTAAGGTCAAAACTTTTTGGAGGCAAAAAATAGATTGGTTGTAAGTTGTTCTTGTTGTAGATTAAGGATCTGGAACAATATTTAAGAATCGCAACACTACTCCTTTAACCCTTTCCTTTTTGATTAAAAACCCCAGACCATTCCCGATTGTAGGAGTTGTTTTCTAACTGAGGAGTGTCCTTTTCAGGCTGGGAGTCGTCCTTTTCACACCAGGAAGTATCCTTTTTGCACTGGGAGCGTCCTTTTCTCGCCGGGAACTGTCCTTTTCATGCTGGGGAGCATCCTTTTTGCGCGGGGAACTGTCCTTATTGCGTGGGGAGCGTCCTTTTTACGCTGGGAACAGTCCTTTTCTCTCGGGGAAACGTCTTTACGGAATAATCTGAGGAAACAAGAACATTATAAAACCTGCATTTCCACTAGCTACAAGACTGTAATTAAACCGTTTGAAACAGACTATTTAATAAGAATTGTTTGTAGCAACTGTTTGCAGGAGAACTTAGTGAGAACATTTAACAGAAAACATTAAACCTTGATATTATGCAGGAAAATTACTTACTGCTAAATTAAAACCCTTTGATGAATATAATTGATGTTTTTTGCATTGTTTTTAAAGTATAAACATTAGCCAAACTACACGTATTAGAATGTATATGCGAATGTTTGTATATTAAACAATCGAGTTATAGAAAGTTTTTCTGCTTATAATCAACAAACTTTTAGGGATAATTTCATTATCTTCGAATAAAATTATTTGATATGAATGTTGAACCAAATATTTTAAATAAAAAATTGGAGCTTATCCAATGGCTTTCGACAATTGAAGACCCTTCAATTATCGAAAAGATTAACGAATTGAGAAAAAAAGAAAGTTCAGATTGGTGGAATTCAATTTCCGAGAATGAAAAAAAATCCATAGAACTTGGTTTGAAAGATGCAGCATCTGGGAAATTAAATTCTCACTCAACAGCGAGGAAACTTTATGAAAAATGGTTATAAAATTCTCTGGACAGACAATGCTCTGAAAGAATTAGAACAAACTATTGAATATCTCAAAGAGAATTGGACTGAAAGAGAATTACGAAATCTAGCTGAAAGCCTTGAAGAAACCATAACTTTGATTTCTCTAAATCCGCTTATATTTCAATCATCCAAAAAGAAGAAAGATATCAGACGAGCGGTGATTTTGACTCTGAATTCTTTATACTACAGAGTTTCTGAAGATAGTGTTGAGATACTATCATTCTTTGGAAACAGACAAAATCCAAAAAAGAGAAAATTAAAATAAACGTCGCACAACAGTGTTTCAATAAATGGCAAAGTTTGAGTTTTATTTGAAATGGTAAAGGTTTTAATTTAAAGTTTTGGCTATGCTTAGTCTAGATTCATCAGCGCATCATAAAGCCGCGAACAACCGCAACCCTTAGAATTCAGATTTTAAAAAATTAAACATAAAAAAAGCTCCTAACAATGTTAATGTCGAACCAATTCTTGGATGACATGAAGCTTCTGTATGATGT
>CANCJZ010000126.1 GCA_947378465.1 Flavobacteriaceae bacterium | reverse complement strand
CACGACGACTTGCCATTCTAGTCCAAGAGATTCTCAATAAAAATAAAACCATTCTAAATTTTATCTAAGATTTAGAATGGTTTTTTGTAATAAACAGTTTGCCCAATGTATTTTTTATCCAAAGAATTGTATTTCCCACCCGTTGAGCGCGCCTCCTTTGAAGGCGTCTTGGCTATAGGAGGCGATTTGTCCGTGGAGCGACTGCTCTTGGCGTACCAGAGCGGTATCTTTCCTTGGTTTAATGAAGACGAACCCATCATGTGGTGGGCGCCACCTGAACGAATGGTTGTCAATCCACAGGATTATAAAGTATCCAAAAGTCTGCGTAATATTATCAACCGCAATATCTTTGAAGTCACCATCAACCGTGATTTTGAAGCAGTAATTGCCAATTGTCAAAACATTTATCGCAAAAATCAAGACGGCACTTGGATAACCGACGACATCGTCAAATCCTATACCGAGCTCCACCGTCTGGGTAAAGCAATGTCCTTTGAAGTATGGCAAAACGGCGAATTAGTAGGCGGGCTCTATGGCGTGGATTTAGGTCACGTTTTTTGTGGTGAAAGTATGTTCTCCCGCGTACCCAATGCCAGCAAAGTGGCTTTTGTCAAACTATTGGAATACCTCAAAGAGCACCACTACAAACTCCTCGACTGCCAAGTTCACAACGACCACCTCGAAAAACTCGGTGCCTTTGAGATTTCAAGGGAATTGTTTATGCTTATATTAAAGTCAAATTCCAATATTTAAAATTCCAAATTCCAACTCGAGGGGGAAATTCCAATGTTTAAAATTCCAAATTCCAACACGGGGTGTAAATTCCAATATTTAAAATTCCAAATTCCAACTCGAGGGGGAAATTCCAATATTTAAAATTCCAAATTCCAACGCGAGGGGGAAATACCAATATTTAAAATTCCAAATTCCAACACGGGGTGTAAATTCCAATAATTTAAATTCCAAATTCCAACGCGAGGGGGAAATACCAATGTTTAAAATTCCAAATTCCAAAACGGGCGCAGTTAGATCTTACAACCTAGAACCTAATTCAACCTAAAACCTAGACTAAGACCTAGACTAAAACCTAGACGAAAACCTAGACTAAAACCTATTCCGTCAACCTATTTCAGTCCCGTAGGGACTGTGCGTTTGTAGAAAATAGAATCGCAATGTTTAAAAAAGCTACGTTGGAGCAAACTATTCCTTTTCTGTTTAGATCGCTCCTACGGAGCTTTTTGGCGTCTTGATTATCTATTGCTACAAACGCGTCGCCCCGCTGGGGCTTTAAGTATATGCGTTGTTGTTATTCTCTTCTAACATCAAAATCTTAGCTTTTTTATATACTCTATCCGCAATATCTTTCTTCTTGCCTCTTTTTGCTACAACGGATTAAAATCCGTCGCTACAAAATAGGCCATCCCTACGGGATTTGGAAGTGCCTACTATATATATCCACTTTCTCTATTTGAACTTCCCTGATTAGTGTTGCCCGATTTCTAATTGTTTCTATAATTTATGTTCCTAGCAAACCTGACAGGTTTTTAAAACCTGTCAGGTTTCGAGACGTGAATTTCTATCGTAATTTTGAATCATAATATATGTCATTCCTACGGGATTCCTTGTTATTATCAATCATTTTGCTACCAATATGTCTTCCGCAACATTCCACAAAATCTTGCTTCTTGCTTCTTTCTTCTTTCCTCTAAAAAAAATCCGTAACTTGTCTCTCTAAAAATTACCCGCCATGAAATTCGGATTTAGAGTACCTTCATTAACTAAAAGAATCGCCGCAAGGACCTCGGTAAAGCGCATCGTTCAAAATCAATTTGGATTAAAAGCGCCCCGCGGCTATGGATGGCTGACCAATCCTAAAAGGTATGCGTATAACAAGGTCTATAACAAAACCTCTAGAGGATGTATGGTAGTGTTTCTGTTGCCTGTGTTTGTTTTGTTGTTGTTTATTGTTGTAAGTTCCAGGTTTGTTTAGTTGAATAGGTTGAATAGGTTGAATAGGTTGAATAGGTTGTAGGTCTTAGGTTTTAGGTTGAATTCATCGTGGTTAATTTAGGTTTTAGGTTCTAACCGCTATGTGTTGGAATTTGGATTTTTAAAGTTTGGAATTTCCCCCTCGAGTTGGAATTTGGAATTTTAAATATTGGAATTTCCCCCCCGTGTTGGAATTTGGAATTTAATTATTGGAATTTAAAATTTTTGGAATTTAAAATTTTGGAATTTAAAAAGTTTGTAAAATGAATAAAAGACGCTGCACTTGGTGCGAAAAAGATGATTTATACCGCAATTATCACGATCAGGAATGGGGCAAGCCCATTTATGACGACCAACTGTTGTTTGAGTTTTTGATCTTGGAAACCTTTCAAGCAGGACTGAGTTGGTATATGGTATTGGCTAAAAGGGAGAATTTCAAAAAGGCTTTTGCGTATTTTGATTATAAAAAAGTGGCCCAATTTGATGAAGATAAAATACAAGAATTGCTTTTAGATGCTGGAATTATACGCAACAAACTAAAGGTAAGAGCAGCTGTTTCTAATGCTATAGCCTTTATGAAAGTGCAAGATGAATTCGGAAGTTTTTCTAATTATATATGGAAATTTACGGATGGCAAGCCTATTGACAATTGCCCGAAAACACTACGAGAGGTTCCCGCTTCAACGCCATTGTCGGATGCCATCAGCAAAGATCTTAAAAAGAGAGGATTCAAATTTGTCGGCACTACCGTAGTTTATGCCCACATGCAAGCTACAGGGATGGTCAATGACCACGTAGTAGATTGTTGGACCCGACAATAATATTGCTTTAGGCTGCGTTTTCCGCTCTTCTTTTATTTTGATTAGCTACAATTAATTGGTCCAAATGTTTTATTAAATCAAAAATAACTTGTTTCCGTTCCTGTCCTTTTTCGGTTTTACTCGAAGCGCAATCTTTCAAATAGCGTACAATTTCGTTGCGGTAATCTAGATAGCGTTCGTCATTAGCTTGTTTTAAGGCAATCAGCAAGACGGACATAAAATGGGAGTTTTTTATTTTGGAAGCATATTCAATCACTTGATCTAACTGACTGTATTGTTCAAAAAAGGGGATGGCTTGTTCTTCAAATAAGCGTAAAGCCTCTTCCTTAGCCTTCTCAAGATCCTCTTCAGTATAGAGTTCTTTGAATTTTAATTCGTTAGAATTAGGAAGTACCAGCCATTTATACATAATGGCATCTTCCTTTTCTATATTTTTAAAAAACTTCTTCCGGACTTGATTGATAGCGTGAATACTTACGTGTATTGGGAAGTTGACTTCCTGTTTTTTAGGCCAATAACTCATCGTATTCACGGAAAATTCTAAGGAGCCAAAATCTGTTTTTTTTATAAAAAGGGAGCGGTATTTTACCAATTTGAAGCCTTGTTGGTTCAAATGAGGTTCTAAAAAGTCACAAAGGGATTGAGTAACTTGGTTTTTAGTCAAAAAGACTTCTTCTGAATGAGGGTTCATTATTATTAGGCTTATATAGTTATTTAATTTCTTACTGTTGGCGTATATACAGTTGTAAAAATAATAAATTTCATGAAATATCCTCAGTAAATTGAAGTTATTCTTTGATTATGTTTACTGCTTCTTGAAAAACTATAAAAGAATAATGAATGCGAATTTAATTCGACAGGTGTTTTCGATTTGCTTTTTATTTTAAAACAAATTGAAAAATAAGCTTTTGCAAAAATGAGTTAGGGCATTTTTTCCAAGCGTTTCACTATTTTTCTAAATAAAATAGTGGAATAATATAAAACAACTACCAACGAAATAATAATTATTATATCCTTAGTATAACTGGGAGTACAGTTGTTGTTCACTACGGTGCCCATTTCGGAAATTAGTTGATTTTTCATGATTCCTTTTTTTTGATAAAATGATATTTAGATTGTTTTATTGGGTAATAATTTGGAAATTCTATAAACGATATAGCTTACTACAAGGGTTCGTGGTTGCGGATAGCGCTCATTTTGACAGCTTTCTTTGATAATCCATATCAATTGGTAGATGGAGAGGTTTACTTTTTGTTGTCGAAATAATCCAATTAAAAAATTCACTTCCCAACTATTGCTTCCCACAAAAAACATATGATTGCTTCCTTTTCCGCGCTTCTTATTTTCATAACGCGACCAATCCGCATTTAATATTTTTTCGATTAATATTTTTTCTTCTACTGTTGTCATAACTCATTGATAATCCTACTATAGCTTTGATGAATGTTCAAGTTTTAAGGGTAATTAGAATGTTTGTTTAATGAATATTCAATGAATATTTGATTTTGATTCTTATAATGGGTCATTTTATTTTATTAAAATAAAATACAGTTCCAGTACTTTTATACATGCTACTATTGCTATACACTTTTGTGATTCAGTTGATTTTTTTCTTAAAATAAACAAGCTTTTTTAGAATACGATTCTTACTTAAAGAACCAATACAGCACAGTTATAATTAATTTGGATATTACATAGAGCATCTTATAATAATTTTGATAGTATTAATTTTATTAAATCTTCCCTTTTGCATTTGTCATATTTAATCATCCCACATTGTAATACTACTTTCATTAAGGCATATTTGGAATGCTTAGGAAAATATTTGTAGAGCAGATTTATTAGAAAGTCGATTTCCCATTCTTCATCACTCAAAAATTCCTGAACCTCTTGTTTAAGTTTCGTTTTTTTTGCGTCATAAAGGGACCAATCGTCATTTAAAATATTTATTAGCATCAGCTTTTTTCCATTCCCCATCGTCTCTTTTTTTTAGAAATATCCTCAATCCCTCCTCCCCAATGCAGAGGAGGAGCTATTGAGGAAGGCCGATTTTTGTTTTAGCCTACAATGGTGGTGGTGATAACATCGCTCCATGGACCCACCTCACCATGGGTGTTTTCCCAGCGCAACCAATAATGCACGATTTTCCCAGCATCTTTTCCATTAAAATGGTACAAATACGGGGAAGCTGTAGGAGTAGCCATATAGGATAACTCACTGGTCTCTACTACAGGATCGCCTATTTTAAACCATATTTGACAACCGCGTGCTCCGTGTGGTTTGGCGTTGGTACCCTCTGAACCCGAGAAGTATATCGTATGCTCCAAACGGTTTTGGGTGCTTACTAATACTATTGGTTTAGAGGTAGGAACTGCAGGAGCAGTTCTAGAGCTATCTCTTTCCAACAGATTAAGGTTAATACGATCCTGATTGGTCAAAACACTGGCGGGAATATCCGCGTATATTTTTCTCAAATGACTAATAAGATTTACCATAGCATCGTCTTTGTCTTTGACAGTGACTCTGGTTCGTGTGTTTTCATTACGTGATAAAGGATATTTAATATTCCAATCACTAATGAATGCGTTAAGCTTATCTTCATCCTCTTGAGATATTTTCAAACGAACTTTATTCAGCATAATATGAGAGAATGCCGCTTGAAAGTAATTATTCAATTCGGCTTCTTTACTTGGAAAAGGACCTTGTTTAGGCATGTTTTCTATATTTAAGATTCATAATTTATTATTGTTTTTTTTTTTTCTTGAGTTTATTTCAACACAAACGCAATCGTAATTGATTCTTCGGGGACCGCCCCAAAGGCTTCGGGGAGCTCCCCCCAGGTTCCGGGGCCGACCCCAAATGTTTTGGGGAGCTCCCCCCAGGTTCCGGGGACCGCCCCAAATGTTTTGGGGAGCTCCCCCTAAGTTCTGGGGACCTACCCGAGACTTGGGGGGAGCTCCCCCCAGGTTCCGGGGTCCACCCCAAAGGCTTCGGGGACCTCCCCCTAAGTTCCGGGGCCGACCCCGAAAGATTTGGGTAGCTCCCCCCAAGTCTCGGGTAGCTCCCCAAAAGCTTCGGGTAGCGTCCCTTTATCGTTTAGGAGTACCCCTTGGGAGTCGGGATTTGTCCTTTTTATTTTGGATTATGGCGGCCAGTTTAGGGTTGTTATCCCACAAATTGAAGGGGATGCCCCAAGGAATGCGAGATCGGCTCCAAAATGCTTCGGCGGTATCACGCAGTTTATCTATAGTGTTTTTTGGTATATAATAATCGGTTTTGTCCACAGGGGGCGCCAATAGATAGTTGGTCGGGATTTCAGGGACGATATTTTGGATTAATTTCATAATTTGGGGATTTATGAGAAGTTCGTTAATAGGTTTTGAATTTTTCAAGTGGCACCTCAGTGGCTTTAGAGATGGCACTCCAAAGCACTTGGATTAATGTGCTCCAAAGTTTTTCTATAGTACTCACCATTATACCTGCCAAAGAGTGCACAAAATGTTGCACCATAACCGCTATTCGAGTGAGGTAAAAAGCTCTGTTGACATCATTGATTTCACCAGAGTTCATACTTAAGCTCACTAGTATAGTTTGTTGAACGATGGCTCTTAATTCTATTTTTGAAAAACCACTGATGGTAGATACTTCTTTTTTCAAAAGCGCGCTGGACGTTTGCTTTAATTCGCGTATCAATTCAGTGCTATTAATGGGCTCCATGTTTTTTATTGGTTTAAAATGTTTTCATAAATGGCAATTTGTTCAAGATAATCGGACAGTTTTTTCCGAGATGCTTGAATTTCCGCGGCACTTAGATTCATTTTGGAGTCGGATATTTTTAATTGTTCCCAATCGTTTATCAGCAAATCAATGTATAGCAAACTAGGGGATTGCTTTAATTGGGAATAAGGAATGGTGTGGTAAGGTTTGTTGATTTTGGCATAGTAACATTTTAATGCCGAGCATTGCATTGCGGGATTCCTATTTGGACGCGAAACAATTTTGAGTTTAAGGCATTCCATTTCCGCAAGGATTGCATTATAATGGGTTTCACGTAAGGAAGGGTAATCGGTAGTGATTGTGCCTTGTTGAATTTGGGCATAGAATTCATAGAGGGGAGTTGCCACTTTGTCCAGTTGGGCAATAATTAAAGGACTATAGCTAGGGTTTGGCTTAGGTCCGCAATTAATGGTTAGGATTAATGCAAGTGTAATGCACAGCCCCCAACGTGAGGCTCTAATCAAAGAGTTGCTTGTTTTATCGTAGTAAGAAGAATTACCATGCATAGCGGTTTTTATTTTAGTTTTTTATCAGTTTAATAAAAAGGAATAAAAACAACTTTGACTAAAAAGACAAAATAGGTTCTTACACCTTATAATAGATTTGGGCCATCTAATTTTTGAATTTGGTTATGACAAAGCTAGGGGGTTAAAAAATACTGTGCAAAAGGAAAAACCCTGAATTTTACTATGCCAACATCTACAAGGGTTAACAGAAGAAAAAGCTCGGGAACCCTAGTAAAATAAGGAAATAGGGAAAACCCTATTTTAGAAAAACGAGTATTTATAGGGGTTGACAATTGAAAAACCTCGGCAAGGCGCGCCAAATAAGGAAATAGGGAAAACCCTATATTTAAAATCCTAATATTTACGGGTCTTTAAAAAAATTTACATTCGGGAAGCCCTGTAAAATAAGGGAATAGGAATAATCCTCTTTTTTTATAATAAAAATTAGTTCGAAATTTGCAGTTGCAAACAAACTAAAAAATTATTTTATGGAAAATGCCCTTCGCCCAAATCGAGGCTTGCTCCTTATTAAAGAGGTCTCTGAACATTCAATTCTTTATCGACTAAAGACTTGTAGCAAATGATACAAATTCAATTTCAGAAAGTACTGTGTAATCCATTCTAATAGTGATACGCACAAAGGTAGAACAACACTTATTGAATTAACAAAAAGCATAAATTTGGGCTAAAAAAGCAAATAAGCTCGAAAAGAACCTCGAAATAAAGGATTTAGAGGTGAAATTTTGTTAAATACTAAGGTGTTTAAAAATAAAGCCTTAATTTTATCATTGAAAAAGAATAAAACTCCATCGTTGATTGTTCCCTCCCTCCCTTAACAATCGTCGCCCCAAATTGGATTTCGATTTTTTACTTTCTGATTTCTAAAAAATTGCAAGAGATGGAAGAAATTGAATTATGTATTATTGACGACCATAAAATTGTGCGTCAAGGATTAAAAGGCCTACTAGAAAGCATGGGTAAATACAAAGTTACTTATGAGTTTGAAAGTGGAATCGCCTTTTTGAACGCTTTACCTCTAGAGCGTCCAATTGATGTGTATATCTTGGATGAATCGATGCCGCATATGCGTGGCGTTGAAGTATTGCAAGAATTGGAAGATTTACCCGATGAGTACAAAGTGTTGTTTTTATCCCAGCATGTCGAAGAACGCATTATTGCTACCGCGTTTCAATATGGTGCTCGTGGGTTTTTGAACAAAAGCTGTACTATTGAGGAGTTGACAGGAGTGATTAATAATATTGCCGATAATGGTTATCACAACATTATGGATATTTTAAAACTCGTTAAAAAACACAATCTATTACCTAAAAAATCAGTGAGAATTAAACCTACCGATTTAAGCTCCCGCGAATTGGAATTCTTAGCCTATGTATGTGATCCTCGTGAATATACTTACGAAGAGATTGCCCGACTAATGAAAGTTTCCGAAAAAACCGTGGACGGCTATCGTTCCACTATTTTTGAACGCTACAAAATCAAATCCAAAGTAGGCTTGGTTTTGTTTTCATTTAAACATAGGTTGACGGAGCCGTTTTTGTAGAGGCAAGA
>CANCJZ010000125.1 GCA_947378465.1 Flavobacteriaceae bacterium | reverse complement strand
GTCGTTCTTCGTACACTAAAACTATTGCGTTTGGGTTCAAATGTTACATCTTTAGTTTGGTTATATCCTTGAAGCCAAGTGGTTTTGGTTGCAACTTCTTCTGCTGATAATTTTTTCTCAAAGAAATAGCGAACCGGATTGCGACATCCTATAATACAAAAAGTACGTGTGCCTATTTTTTGTGTTTCATGAGTAATAAAGGGCACCATTGCCAATTGGTAACGATAACGATATTCTTCATTTTGAAAACAATTATCCAATTCAGATAGTAGTTTCTCTTTCCCTAAAGTTTCAACTATTCGTGGATAGGAAAGGGATACTATGGTTTCAAAATCCATTTCGTAATTAGCAGTAAATAATTTTTTGATGTTTGACATAAGTTGCATAGTGTTTTGTGCAAAACCAAGGCTGCCAGTCAATAAGAATAAGATTAGTAAGAATTTTATTTTCATAGATAAATGCATTTAGTCAAATATAAAAAATCCCCAACAGTATTATTGCCGAGGATTCGTTATTTATTCGGGTCCGTTAAATTTTATTGTCAACTATTCATTCACTATTACCCATTCTCCAGATGCAATCATGCTTTCAGCTTTTTTGTATTTCATAGCTTCCGTTTTTCCGCTCATCACGTGCTTGATAGTTACATTATCGTTACGGTTAATTTTCGGTGCATCTCTAACGATGGTTTCTGTAACGGCAGGACGCTGTTGTGTTTGTCCTGCTTCACGGTTACGTGCCGCTAATTCATCAGAGTTTAATACTTCATCCTTGCTTTCGATGTAGTTTTCTTTTTGACGCACTTCACGAGCTTCTTGTATGTTTTGGTTTTGTTGTGGCAAATCACCTTTAAACAAGAACGAAATCACTTCTTTGTTTACGCCGTCCAACATAGAACGGAATAAGTTAAAGGCTTCCAATTTGTAAATCAATAAAGGGTCTTTTTGCTCGTGTACGGCTAATTGAACCGATTGTTTCAATTCGTCCATTTTACGTAAATGTTTTTTCCAAGCTTCATCTACTATGGCCAAAGTGATGTTTTTCTCAAAATCGGCTACCAATTGTGTTCCGTTAGAATCAAAAGCTTTCTTCAAGTCGGTTACCACATTCAATGATTTAATACCATCGGAGAAAGGAACGATGATGCGTTCAAATTTGTTACCTTCTTTTTGATAAACATCGGCAATAATAGGGAAGGCTTCGCGAGCACTTCTTTCAGTTTTCTCGGTGTAATAAGCTAAAGCTGCTTTGTATACTTTACCGGTTATCTCCATATCTGAAGATTTTTCAAATTCATTTTGGGTTATTGGTGATACGATAGCAAAGTAACGGATCAATTCAAACTCAAAGTTTTTAAAGTCATTAGCTCCTTTGTTTTCACTTACAATTAATTCGCAAGTATCATACATCATATTAGCAATGTCTAGTTTCAAACGCTCTCCATGTAAAGCATGACGTCGACGTTTGTATACCACCTCTCTTTGTGCATTCATAACGTCATCATATTCTAATAAACGTTTACGAGTACCAAAGTTGTTTTCTTCTACTTTTTTCTGAGCGCGTTCAATCGACTTGGTCATCATCGAATGCTGAATCACTTCCCCTTCTTTCAATCCCATGCGGTCCATGATTTTAGCCACTCTCTCTGAACCAAATAAACGCATCAAGTTATCTTCCAAAGAAACATAGAATTGTGAACTTCCTGGATCTCCTTGACGTCCTGCGCGACCACGCAACTGACGGTCAACACGACGTGAATCATGACGTTCTGTACCAATGATGGCTAAACCTCCTGCCGCTTTTACTTCAGCTGATAATTTGATATCGGTTCCACGACCTGCCATATTGGTAGCAATAGTTACAACTCCCGATTTACCCGCTTCTTCCACTATTTGCGCCTCTTGCTTATGCATTTTAGCATTCAAAACGTTATGTGCAACGCCACGTATCTTTAACATCCGACTTAATAATTCTGATATTTCGACAGAGGTAGTACCGATTAAAACCGGTCTTCCTGATTGAGATAATTGCGTTACATCTTCAATTACAGCATTGAATTTTTCACGTACAGAACGGTAAATTAAATCTTCCTTATCTTGACGGGCCATACCTCTATTAGTAGGTATTTCCACAACATCTAATTTGTAAATTTCCCAAAGTTCGCCTGCTTCAGTAACAGCTGTTCCTGTCATACCAGCCAATTTACTATACATACGGAAGTAATTTTGGAGTGTAATGGTAGCAAATGTCTGTGTAGCTGCTTCAATGGTCACTTGTTCTTTGGCTTCAATCGCTTGGTGCAATCCGTCCGAATAACGACGGCCATCCATAATACGACCGGTTTGCTCATCAACAATCAAAATTTTGTTGTCCATGATAACATATTCAACGTCTTTTTCAAACAAGGTGTAAGCCTTTAATAATTGTGTAAGGGTATGAATACGTTCAGATTTGATACCGAAGTCTTGGAACAATCTTTCTTTGGCCTCAGCTTCTTTGTCTTTATCTAGATTTTGTTTTTCGATGTTGGCTATTTCCGTTCCAATATCCGGCAATACAAAGAAGTTGGCGTCTGTATCTTTTGACAAATATTGAATTCCATGATCAGAAAGTTCAACTTGGTTGTTTTTTTCTTCAATCACAAAGTACAAGGCCTCATCAACTTCTGGCATTTTACGGTTGTTATCAGCCATGTATTCATTTTCAGTTTTTTGAAGTAATTGTTTTACTCCTTCTTCACTTAAAAATTTAATTAAAGCTTTGTTCTTCGGTAACGCTCGGTAAGCTCTTAATAATTGGAATCCTGCTTCTTTATTGTTACCTTCTTTGAATAATCGTTTAGATTCAGTCAAAAATCCATTTGCTAATTGTCGTTGTAAGTTGTATAAGTTTTCTATTTTAGGTTTTAATTCATTGAATTCATGACGGTCACCATCGGGAACAGGTCCGGAGATAATTAAGGGAGTACGAGCATCGTCAATTAATACGGAATCCACCTCATCAACAATTGCATAGTTGTGTTTTCTTTGTACTAAATCTTCTGGCGAATGGGCCATATTATCGCGTAAATAATCAAAACCAAATTCGTTATTAGTTCCATAAGTGATATCCGCTTCATATGCTTTTCTTCTTGCATCTGAATTCGGAGAATGGTTGTCAATACAGTCGACAGTAATACCGTGGAATTCAAATAAAGGAGCTTTCCAAGTACTATCACGTTTCGCTAAATAGTCATTCACCGTTACTAAATGCACTCCGTTTCCAGTCAATGCATTTAAATACAGCGGTAAGGTCGCTACTAATGTTTTTCCTTCCCCTGTTTGCATTTCCGAAATTTTACCCTCATGCAATACAATACCACCAATCAACTGAACATCATAGTGAATCATATCCCAGGTAATTTCCTTACCGGCAGCATTCCAAGAATTTGCCCAATGTGCTTGATCTCCTTCAAGACTGATATAGGACTTAGTAGCTGAAAGCTCTCTATCTTTTGAAGATGCAGTAACGGTTATTGATGTGTTTTCTTTGAAACGACGTGCTGTTTCTTTTACTACAGCAAAAGCTTCAGGAAGAATTTCCATCAATACCTTTTCAGAGATCTCATAGGCTTCTTTTTCTAAGGCATCAATAGCGTTATAGATATCTTCACGTTGATCTATATCAGCGGTGTTTTCAGCTTGTGTTTTTTTAGATTCAATCTCAGCATCCTGTTTTGCACGAGCTTGTTTAATTTTTTCCTTGAATTCAGCTGTTTTTGCTCTTAATTCATCATGAGAAAGGGCTGCTAATAGAGGTTCTAATTTTTTTATTTTGGTAATATAAGGCTGCGTAGCTTTGACGTCTTTCTGTGATTTGTCGCCTACAAAAGCTTTGATAATGCTATTTATGAAACTCATAATGGGTTTGTATTTTTTGTTGTAAAAAGGTGTGCAAATTTAAACAAAAAAAAAGCCCGAAATGGACTTTTTTCTGTTGTGTTTGTTTATTTTTTTAATATTCATCCTCATTCCAAAGATAATCCTCGTCAGTTGGATAATCGGGCCAAATCTCTTCCATTGATTCGTAAATCTCCCCTTCGTCCTCTATTGATTGCAAATTCTCTACTACTTCTAGTGGAGCTCCTGTTCTTATAGCATAGTCGATAAGTTCATCTTTGGTAGCTGGCCAAGGCGCATCACTTAAATAGGATGCTAATTCTAATGTCCAATACATCTTCTGTCGATTTTAGTTTATGCAAAAATAAATTTAATACTGAAAAAGTCAAGTTTTTTTTGATTTATTTTTAAGTAAGTTTAAGAACGTCTTTTTTTTTAATAATTTCAACAAGAAATTAATAATTTCAAAGCCTAGATATTGAATCTTTTGCTTTTGGAATTTTAGTAGTGAAATTTAGCGAAATTTACTTCCGAGGAATCCATTTTACTTCATCCGCTTGCAGGTCAAGAGACAACTTCCGTGCCAAGACAAAAAGATAGTCAGAAAGTCGGTTTAAGTACTTTATTACTTGTTCGTCAGTAGGCTCTAATTCATGTAAATGTACCGCTAAACGCTCGGCTCTTCGGCAAACACAGCGTGCTACGTGACAATATGACACAGTGGTATGACCACCAGGTAAAACAAAATGTGTCATTGCTGGCAATGCAGTATCCATTAGGTCGATTTCACTTTCAAGGTAAGTAATGTCTTCTTCCGAAATTCGGTTTATATTTAATCGAGGTTGGCCATTTTTGAGAGTCTCCTTTTCTGGAGGTGTAGCTAAAATGGCTCCTGCAGTAAACAATCGATCTTGAACTTCAATCAATACTTTTTTATAAAGGGTATTGATATCTTGGTCACGTATTAATCCGATATGAGAGTTAAGTTCGTCAATAGTACCATAACTTTCGATGCGAATATGGTGTTTTGGTACTCGGGTACCTCCAAAAAGTGCAGTGGTACCTGTATCTCCAGTTTTAGTATAGACTTTCATTGTTTATTGAGTTTCTGTATGACTTTGGTGCTAAGTTACAGTGTTTTTTTGATGTTGCCAACTCTGCGATTTGCGGGATGAATAGCTCAAGTATTATTATAAATGATTAGGATTAGGAGTGTCACTTTCAATCATACCATCACGTAAACGAATTATCCGATGAGCATATTTGGCAATATCCTCCTCATGTGTAACCAAAATTACAGTATTTCCGTTCTTGTGGATTTCATTGAAAAGCCCCATAATTTCTACAGATGTTTTACTATCAAGGTTTCCAGTAGGTTCATCAGCTAATATTATTGAAGGTTTGTTAACCAAGGCACGAGCAATTGCAACGCGCTGGCGTTGCCCTCCAGATAGTTGGTTGGGTTGATGATCCATACGGTCCGCTAAGTTTACTTGCGCCAATACTTCTGTAGCACGATCGTTACGCTCGCTTTTAGAATAACCTGCATAGATCATAGGCAAGGCTACGTTGTCTAACGCTGTGGTTCTAGGTAAAAGATTAAAAGTTTGAAATACAAATCCAATTTCTTTATTTCTGATTTCTGCCAAATCATCATCATGCATTTGACTCACATCTTTTCCATTTAAAATATAGGTTCCAGAGGTGGCTGTATCTAAACAGCCCAAAAGATTCATTAAGGTTGATTTCCCAGATCCTGAAGGCCCCATAAGAGCAACATACTCTCCTTTATTGATTTGTAAATTGATTCCTTTTAATACATATATAGTTTCACTTCCTAATTGAAAATCTCGTTTAAGATTACTTATGTTGATTAATGGGTTTGCCATTGTTGCAGATGATTTGGATTTACAAATAGGTAGTAAATATAGCGAATATGTTACAATGCTGTGTTTATTTTAATACAATGAATTATACAACAAATAGCAATAATTGTATAAAGTATCAATAACATTAACAAAGTAAATTTACATCAACATAAAATCAATAAAAATGAAAAAAGGAATAGTTCAATATGGGATGTTAAGTATATTATTAATTTTAGTAATATCATGTAAAAACAAAGAGAAGGAAGCTGCCGACATGAAAATTGCCGCTTTGCAAACCTATATTGATTCGCTAGAAGATGTGAAAACAGCAGATGCAGAAACAAATTGGGATAAGATTTCAAGCGATTTCGATCGCAAAACAAAAGAATCAAATGAAGCTGTGGCTAAATTAGGCGACGATATAAAAGCCAAAAATCAAGCCCGTGTTGATTCCATAAATACACGTTATGGTGTCATTAAATCTTCTGTTGAATTGGCCAAAGCTCCAAAAAAAATAAATCCGAATCAAAAATTGAGAAATTTATTTTTCGGTGTAGATAAAATAGGAGAAGACATGAATTTTGGTTGGGTAAATAAAGACAATATAGTAGATACTTACCAAAAATTCTTTGATTCATATAAAGCTAATAAAGGGAATTTTTCAAGAGAAGATTATGATGAAGTAAAATTAATTTATGAAGCTTTAGATAGTCGAAAAAATACCGTTGAAAAAGAAGGTTTGTCATCAAGTGACAATATGAAAATTGCCTCAATTAAATTTAAGTTTGCCCCAATGTTTAAAGTTAATCGTATTGGTGCGAAAGCAAGAGAAAATGAAGAAGCTAAAGAATAATTTTTGAATTGGTTTGTTAATTCGGAGAATGGTAATCAGAGATGGTTACCATTTTTTTTATAATCTAATCACAAAATGTTCTTTGGGCTGTTCTTTTCTAAAAAAGACTAAACCCCATTGAAACGTATCTATTGTAACCGTTACACTAGGATGGTTCTTTATCACTTCCCAAGCTTCTTCCATGTCAGCACTCCAATGGATGTCATCAAAAATCCAAATCGTTTCGTTTGAGCTAGTTGGCAATAATAATTCAAAGTAGTCCAACGTAGCCTTTTTTGAATGATTTCCATCAAAGTAAATAAGGTTCCAATCGCAATTTTCAATTTGATTTTCTAAAAAATTAGAAAATTCAGCAGCAATTGGTTTTATGTTATTTAAGCCAAAATTTTCAAATTGTTTTCTAGCAATAGCCAGGGTTTTAGGACAACCTTCTAGAGTGGTTATTGTTGCATTGTCATTTCCTAAGGATAGGGCAGAAGTGGCCAAACCTAAGGAAGTTCCAATCTCCAAAATTCTTTGCGGTTGAAAATAATTGACAATTCTATAGAGCAAGTCAGCTCTTTTGGGATTAATGCCAGCAGTTTTGGCAATTTTAGCAATAGACCTCGTGTTGCTTTTAAATACTTTAGATCCCGCTCCAAAGTCAGTTACATCAACAGTGTTTTTATTTTGTAAAAGAACGTTTCTGTACTTTTTTAAAATCAAATAAGCAGGATAGTTTTTTTGATCATAAAAACATTTCGTAACTAAACTAAACACAAAAGGGGAGTGCACCCCATGTTCGTTTTTGGAAGCGTAAATAAACTTTAAATAGGTTCTTACTATATGAAACATGGGTCTTTTTTAGACATTGATTAACAGTTTTTTCTCTGTGAATCTCATTCTTTTTCTTTGTGAATCTCTATTAAATAATTTACTCCAATTTTGAACTTAATTCAAACCAACGTTCTTCTTTTTCTTCTAATTTTGTTATAATGGCTTGCAATTCATTTGCTTTAGCCGTAATGTCTGTATCAGCAACTTTACCTTCAGCAAATAGATTTTCAATTTGTTTTTTCTCGTATTCCAAATCTTTGATTTCGCGTTCAATTTTGTTAAACTCTTTTTGCTCATTGAAGTTTAATCCAGAAGTATTAGGATTGTTTTGCTTCCAATTCACTTTTTCAGTACTTACATTCGAAAGGGTTTTTGGTTCAGTCGAATCCTCATATGCCCTAAAATCAGAGTAGTTACCAGGGAAATCTTCTATTTGTCCTTCCCCTCTAAAAATAAACAAGTGGTCCACAATCTTATCCATAAAGTAACGGTCGTGTGACACCACTAATAAACACCCAGGATAATCTAACAAAAAGCTTTCTAATACATTCAACGTGACAATATCTAAGTCATTAGTTGGTTCATCCAAAATCAAGAAATTTGGATTCTGTATCAATACCGTACACAGATATAATCGTTTTAATTCACCACCACTAAGTTTTTCAACAAAGTCATATTGTTTTTTAGCATCAAATAAAAAGCGCTCCAATAGTTGTGACGCCGATATAATCTTACCTTTAGTTAACGGAATATATTCTCCATATTCCTTAATGATTTCAATGACTTTCTGTCCTGGTTTTGGATTAATACCACTTTGTGTATAATATCCCACCTTGATTGTGTCACCAATCACAACCTTTCCGGCATCGGGAACCATTGTTTTGGTAAGAATGTTTAAAAAAGTAGATTTTCCAGTTCCATTTTTCCCAATGATTCCTATTCGTTCTCCACGCTGGAAATCATAACTAAAGTTGTCTAATATAGTTTTGTCTTTGAATTTTTTGAAAAGTTTATGCAGCTCAATTATTTTGCTGCCCATACGCTCCATGTTTATTTCTAATTCTACTACATTTTCTTTTCGACGGCTTTCTGCTTTCTCCTTAATTACATAAAAGTCATCTTGGCGCGATTTAGATTTTGTTGTACGTGCTTTGGGTTGGCGACGCATCCATGCCAATTCTTTGACAAATAAGTTTTGAGCTTTGTCTATAGAAGAGTTCTCCATAGCAATGCGCTCTTCTTTCTTTTGCAAGTAGTAGGAGTAATTGCCTTTGTATTGGTATAATTTACCATTATCTAATTC
>CANCJZ010000124.1 GCA_947378465.1 Flavobacteriaceae bacterium | reverse complement strand
TCCCTGAAAGATCATAGGTAAAGGATAATTTTGGGTAATTTTGACTGTAGAGGTAGTTAATAAAAACTACTACTACGAGAAGTAATCTCATTTTCATAATACATAGGTTAAATTTTTAAAGACTTTTTGGCTCTAAGAATACACCTATCAACACATACTAAAAAAATGAAATTGGTTTATTGACTTATAATTGGTCAAGTTCTTACATAAACAAATCTCCTAAAGAAACTAAAAAAACTAGGTGACATTCAGTTAAGGCAAAATTATAATATTATTTGAAGACAAAACGGCAGTAAAACTACCAATACTGTTAAATTTTGAGTCATTTTTAAAACATATAGCAGATGTTCATCGAATTTAATGCAGATGTTACAAAAACACCTAAGATGTATTGTTTGGAAATACAGATGTTTGTAAGAATAGTGTAGATGTTTTAATATGTTCAAATTAATTGATTATCAAAATCATTTTTCTTTAAGAATTTTTACAGAACCTATTTCTTTATTGTTTGAATCATAAAACATCAAATAATAGGTTCCTTGTTGAATATCTATCAAGTCGTATTTTCCCGATGTATTTTTATCCAATTGCTTTACAACTTGACCTTGTTCATTAATAATTTTCAAATACTTAAAATCCATATTAATAGTAACATTCCCTTTTGATGGATTTGAAGAATTGAAAAAATAACATTTGGAAGTTTCGGGATTGGTCAAAGAGGAAACTGGAAACGTTTTAGTGTACAAATCGTTATAGGCAGGAGTTTCATTATGAGCAATAATATTCGTTGATAATTGAATATAACGAATAGATTTGGGGATGCTTTTTTTATAAACAACAATATCCTTTATATCACAATTTGATGGTGGCCAAGTTCCACTTATATCATAATAAGCATTTACTTTCAACACCTCATTTTCAATTGAAACAGTATAATTTACAAATTTTGGACACGAAGCGGGAGTGCCTATACCAAAATAAGTATGAAAATCAAATCGGTATTCGTTTTGATTTATTTTTTGACAATCAAAATCGGTTTTTAAAACCATATTTTTTACATCTTGTGCAATCATTGTGTTTTCGATAAAGAAAAGGCAGATAAATAATCCTGTTTTTTTCATGTCTTGTAATAATTAAAAGTTTTTTAAAAGTTATAATGTTTAAATTAGAAGTTATACTTTGTTTTTATTTTTTAAAAAAATCATTATCTAATTTTAAAATAAAATAAAGACGTCTTCTACGATGACAAAATTATTGGATAAATTCCGAACAAAATGGTAGTAAAACTACCAAAATTGTTAAAGTTTTTATAATAAAAGGGACTACATTACAGCTCTTTACACTCATTTCAATTAACTCAACTTTGACTTGATAGTACTCAACTTTTAGATAACTGAATTCAACTTGGACGTGACTCAACTCAACCTTTAGTGAATAGATATCAACTTGAACTTAACACGACTCAACTATATAGTGTTATAATTCAACTTGAACTTGAAAGTACTCAAGCTTAGGTTGTAATAGTTCAACTTGAACTTAATACAACTCAAACTTAATTTGATATAATTCAATATGGAGTTGAAATAATTCAACCTGTAGTTGTTATCATTATTCTCAAAGGTTGTTTTTTTAAAAAAAAAAGAAGAAATCATTAAATGCATTAATCGTTAAATTGTATGCATAAAAAAACCAGCACTAAAACGCTGGTTTCTTTAAAGATAAAATTGTTGTTACGCTTGAGGTGGATTTTTTGGTTTTCTACCTTGGCCTTTATATCTTCTTGCTAACTGGTCCACTAATGTTTTAACATTACCTTCCGTTTTAGCTGCATTTTTTAAAAGGTCATATACCTCATTCGATTCTTTCATACAATCAGAGCCTAAAGCTAGGATGGTATCGTTGAGTCCTTCCGCTAGTGCTTGTGCAGCTACTAGTATTGGGAACAGTTGTCTAATCAATCTAACGTCTTTTTCATACTCTCCCATTGGGAAATCTGCGGTTAAATGATTTCTAAATTGTTGAGCGCCAACGAAACATTCGCTAACAAAATCAACACTTTTGGGTCCCATCTTTCTATATTTCATTCTATCTGATTTAGATAGATTAATCAAGAAAGGCATCGCTGTGTTAGAGTCTCTCAGATGTTGTAGAATTGCATCTACAATTACATCGTCAATCTCCGCCGAAATTAAATTCTGCCTTGCCATTTTCAAAAATTTTATGGTTAAACATAATTCAATAACGAGCAGTATTTTGCTTTATTGCGTGGGACGAAAACTTTAACATAAGCTTGACATTATCAGCAATTTGAAACCTCTATAAAAGTTGTTTTTTGACGAATTCTGAATACTGCAACTATGGTTTAATCTTAACAAAGATAAAGAACGATCATTTATGGAAATGATTAATACACAATGAATATTAGCCTAAAATCTGCGAACTATGCACCTTTGTTTTTACCTCAGAAATGATTTGAGCGATATTCCCTTCTTCGTCAATGATAAAAGTAGTACGGTGGATACCATCGTATTCTCTGCCCATAAACTTTTTTGGTCCCCAAACGCCAAAGGATTGAATTACTGTTTTATCTTCATCAGCAATAAGGGGAAAAGGAAATTCATATTTGTTTTTGAAATTGCTTTGAGCTTTGGCATTATCGGCACTTACCCCTAATAAGGCATAATTATTTGATTTAAATTCCGCATAATGATCTCTCAAATCACAAGCTTCAGCGGTACAACCAGGAGTATTGGCTTTGGGATAGAAAAAAACAACTAGTTTTTTTCCTTTGTAATCGGCCAAATGGTGTGAGGTTCCTTCTTGATCTACTCCTAAAAAATCAGGGGCTTTGTCGCCTATTTTTAAATGTGTCATTTTGTTTTTTTGTTATATTTTAGCTTTTTGTAAAACTCAGGTTTTATATTTATAAAAATACAAAAATGACCAAACAGGAACGCGCAACATTTGTTATAAAAAAGTTAAAAGAACTTTATCCGGTTATCCCGATCCCTTTAAACCATAAAGACCCATATACCTTGCTCATTGCCGTGTTGTTATCTGCACAATGCACAGATGTTCGCGTAAATCAAATTACTCCTTTGCTCTTTGCCAAAGCGGACAATCCGTACGATATGGTGAAACTAAGTGTCGAAGAAATCAAAGAAATCATCCGTCCTTGTGGGCTGTCCCCTATGAAATCAAAAGGGATTTATGGCTTGTCCAAAATACTTATCGAAGAATACAATGGGGAAGTTCCTCAAAGTTTTGAAGCTTTAGAATCCTTACCTTCAGTAGGACATAAAACGGCAAGTGTGGTGATGAGTCAAGCTTTTGGTGTTCCTGCCTTCCCTGTGGACACGCATATCCATCGATTGATGTACCGTTGGAATTTGTCAAATGGGAAAAATGTAGTGCAGACCGAAAAAGATGCTAAAGCTATTTTTCCAAAAGATCATTGGAATGAATTGCACCTTCAAATCATTTGGTACGGTAGGGAATATTCACCTGCCCGCGGTTGGGATATGGAAAAAGATGTTATCACTAAAACGATTGGAAGAAAAAACGTCCTAAAAGAATACAACAAAAAAATATCCCGATAAGTATCGGGATATTTATTTAATTAGCATTGAATTCGAAGTTCATCTTGCCTAGTTTCATAACACTCATTGATTTAGAGTAATTAAGAATGAAATTAATGGTTTCCGGTTTAGGCAAAAATTTGGTATTAGCTAATGATTTTTTAGAGTAAAGTTTTGACATATATTAAAGGATTTGGATTAATATATGTATAACGTATGATTTTTTAAAATATTGTTAGCTGGTTAGTACAATTTGATTTTTTTCCACTAATTTTCTCAAATTCATTACTGCGTAACGCATTCTACCTAAAGCTGTATTCACACTCACACCGGTCATTTCAGAGATTTCTTTAAAGCTATAGTCTTGGTATATTCTCATATACAATACTTCTTTTTGATCTTCAGGAAGCTCTTTTATCAATTTATTCAAATCATTTTCGATTTGTTCTGTAATGATATAGGTTTCCAATGGTTGTGTAACTTCAGTAATCATAGAGAATACAGAAAACTCTTCACTATCGCGAAGCATTGGCATTTTTTGTCCTTTACGGAAATGATCAATAACCAGATTGTGCGAAATACGCATTACCCAAGGTAAAAACTTGCCAGTTTCGTTATAGGCATTTGATTTTAGAGTTTTGATAACTTTAATAAAGGTATCTTGAAAAATATCATCCGCAACGTCGCGATCTGAAATTTTAGAATAAATAAAGTTATAGATTTTGGATTGATGTCTATTAATTAATATAGCCAATGCATTTTCATCACCTGCTATGTAATTTTTTACCAATAAAGCATCAGAAATTTGATTAGTAGCCATAATATTACCTTTTAAATTATTATTAAAATAAACCGAGATTTTCTCTAAAAAGTAATTTTATACTATAGGCGACTGTTAAAGTTTGTTTAAATTTTAACCAAATATAACAGAATCATTTCATAACATCCAAATAAATTCTAAATTTTAACACTTTTACCCTTTATTTTTTCTATTTCTTAAAATAGAAAGCACAATTATTCAACAATGAATTTAATCGATTTTGAGAAATCACCATAGCTTATTCTTAAGAAATAAACCCCTGAATACAAGGTCTGCACATCAAATGAACAGATGGTACTTCCTTGGTATAAGGTTTTGGTTTGGATGATTTTGCCCAATTCATCAATTAATTCAACTTTATAATCATTTTCGGCCATTTGAGTTTGAATCGCTACAAAATCTTTTGCTGGATTAGGATAAACCGTCATTTGAAAATTATTATTATCAAAAGTTGAAGTACCCAAAGTATAAGTAGTTGTGCTTTCAGTAATGGAAGTAACTTTAACCGCACTTTTCACTCCATAAAATGTTGGACCTACAGCATACGGATAAGCGGAGTTATGGTTAGAATCTACAGTAGTAAAATAAGCATAAGTTCCCGCAGGATATTCAGGTGTAACACAAAAACGACCATTGTGAATATCCAAATAACTTGGATCAGATGAATGAGCAATAAACTCATAATCCTCTCTAAAATAACCTATGGGATAGGTTGTGCTTACATCAGGCCCCGCAGTTACACTAGTTCCAGTATATAAAGTATTTCTAGTAGTAATATTACGAAGTTGGAAACTGGATTTCATACGAACTATTCCTCCAGTTCCATCGGTATTGGCATATGCATAAGCACCATAAATAGGATAACCATCGGCAGCAAAACCAATAAGAGGAGAATGTTGGGCAGTATTTATGACATACAATCCATCAGAAGGATATAAATCACAAATCGTAGAAAGCACTACTAAATCTAAATTAAAGGCACTAGGATTTTGGTGATGATGGTAATTCCCCATTGCTGGATGCGCTTTGGAACAATCAAAACCAGCTTTTTCAGCTCTAACAGCATCTCTATTCCAAATACCATCGCCAGTACACGGTGGATTAATAGGTCCTCCACATAAAGTTTGCGTTGAATTTTTCCAAGATACCCCATCGCGATAATCAAATAATGCCACACCATTAATAAACAAACCAATATCTCCACCTGTGGTAGCAGTAGGAGTTCCTGTATTAGGCGTTGGTGTTAATGGAAATTTGAATATGGCATTTTGACTGGTTGCTAATGATGGATTACCGTCTAAAAAAGGTCCTGTGATATAAGCAGGAATTCCATTGGTAGTTATATAACCAAAATTAGTTGAATATTGAACGGTTTGTACATTAGCTAATGGAGTGTCTGTTATAGGAGTAGAATTCCCTGACACATAATGTCGACCCGTAATTCCTGTAGTATTTCGCAACCAAGCGGTTATGATTGGATTGGTTTGCGAAAAGACTGATGTCATACACGTCAGCACTAATAGGGATAGTATTTTCTTTTTCATATTCTAAGTATTTACTGGTTAGTTATTGTTTAGATTCTAATTGCTATTTTTTCTTGCGGTCATTTTATTTTTGGAAAACCAAATTTGGGATTAAATAGAAATTCTTTATCGGTTAATGTGAGTAAAAAGGCAATAATATCTTTTTTTTCATTTTCATTTAAACGAATAGGTTTTTGCAGTTCTTTTGCCAAAGTGTTTCTATTCACCTTACCATCAGTATAAAAATTAAGCACTTCTCGTAATTTAGTAAAGCGTCCATCGTGCATGTAAGGATAGGTAAATTCAATATTCCGAAGACTAGGAATTCTAAAATTAAAACTATCTTTCTCTTTTTGCGTAATCACTACCCTTCCATAATCTTTATAATCTTTATCCAAAGGCAAGCCGTTATCAGCAAACCGATCATTGGTAAACATCGGATCTCTATGACAAGAAGCGCAATTCTTTTTAAATAAATCAAAACCATTTGCTTCTTGATTGGTAAAAAACACCTCTTTTTCATGGCGCATCACCTTGTCAAATTTTGAATTATAACTTTCTAAGGAGACTGTAAATTGTGTTATTGCTTTTAATAAAGTTTTTGTGGTGGGTATACTATCGCCAAATGCACGATAAAACATTTTCTTATACTTAGTTGATTGTTTGAGTTTAGTCAAAACATTTGGTAAGGTATTATCCATTTCCAAGGTATTCGTAATGGGATTAATAGGTTGTACGTCTAAACTGGTCACTCCCCCATCCCAATGGAATAATTTTGTCCATGCTAAATTCACTATTGGCATCGCATTTCGAGTTCCTATCTTCCCATCTATTCCATGACTTAAAGCATGGTCTGTATGAGCAAAACCTGTATATTGAAGATGACAACTGGCGCAGGATATAGTACTATCTCGAGAAAGTATAGGGTCATAAAACAAACTTCTCCCTAATTCAAATCCTTCTTCAGTTAGTTTGTTATTTTTAAAATCATAAACTGACTTTGGCCAGCCTTTAGGAATTACAAAATCCGTATAAGCGGTTTGCTTTTCTGCTTTGCGAAGCGAAAAAAAACTGATGCTTAATAGCACTACTAATATTATGATGATACTATTCTTCATAGTACAAACTGAACATTTCTTTATACCAATCTGACATTGCTATTGCTTTAGCTCCTGGGATCATTATCGAAGGGGTGTCCTTTAAGGCTACCCTATCCATCCATTTCGCCACATCAACTTTAATGACAATTGGAGCATTCTTTTGACTAACATTAAGTACTATTTGTTGGCAAGCATTTTGTTTTGTTAAATACCCTCCAATATGGTATTGAAAATTCTTTTTAACGGAAGTACAACTGGAGCTCTTCCCTTCCAATTTCATATTGATATATCCCGAATTCCACGCCCAATACATTCCTAGTGCGGGATCTAAATCGCCTTCAAGATTACCCGAAACATTAGTCAAACTGTCAATACCTATAGTAAACATTACTTTACTTATGTTTTTATTTGAAATGTCATTCAATTGAAATTTCAAACTCTCTTCAATATCAACATCAATTAAGTGTTGACTTTTAGACTCTTTATAAACAGTACCATCTTCAAATTCTATTGCGACATTTGAAATATAAAACTTAAAAGTTGATAACGAAAGCGTATCTTTTTGAGTAGTGATGTATTGACGGGTATTTAAAATTAACTTTTCATTGTTGAATGTTGGATATACAGAAACACTTATGTCCCTCTTTTCGCTAATACCGCGAAAAGAAAGACATACTATCAAAAACATCAAACTAACTAAAATTATTTTTTTATTCATTCATTCTTGGTGGAGGTGGTGGTCCGTCGTCTCCTCGTGGCCCTCGAGGCTGCCCTTGGCCTTCTCTTGGTCCTTTTGGAGGAGCCATCATACGTGCTGCCTCTTTGATTATTTTATCAAATTTTATTTTTTGATTGTCATCACAAATAGCGCGTACTTTTTGAAAATGATAAAAAGTAACTAATTCTTCTTTCTCTTTTACTTTTGCAATTTCTGATGCTTTTTGTGTCACGCTAGTCGGATCGACGGATGGGTTTTTAAGCAAATCAAAATAAGCATCGTGAAGTTTTTTACTTTCTTCTTTTAGAACATCCATTTTAGACCTGTGTTCTTCTTTTAAGCCTTCAAACAAACTCACTTGCTTGGGTGTAAATTGTAATTCCTTTTCAAAAAAACCACCAACTCGATCATTGTGATGGGGTTTATTGAACCACATAAATGAAATTGTACCTAAGTTTATTAGCAATAAAAATACAATAACAATTTTTAAAAATCTTGTGTTATTCATTTCTCTTAATTTAATATTCACTTGAAAAATATTCTTTGTAAACTACATTATCAGCAGTTGTGATGGTATTCTCTGCGTTTTTTACACTTTTTTGGTATTGAATAATTGTCACTATATTAATAGATAACACTACTGCTATACTTGCAGCAATCAACCATTTCTGATTAGCAGTCATTGGTCGGACTGCTTTTTGCAATGAAATACTCATCAAAACACTTTGTAAAGAAGAAGGCACTTCAATGCTTTGAACTCCATCGAGTGAATTAATTGTAATTTCTATCTTTTCTTCTATTGTTTTCATTTTTTTATAGATGTTATATTCGCAAAAAACTTGCGCTTATTTTTCGTTTTCTTGATAATAAACCGACAAATGCTTTTTCAAATTTTGTTTTGCTCTAAAAAGTAAAGACTCAACAGATGATAACGAAACTTCCATAATATTGGAAATTTCATTGTAACTGACTTGTTCTAACTTATGAAGTATATAGGCTGTTTTTTG
>CANCJZ010000123.1 GCA_947378465.1 Flavobacteriaceae bacterium | reverse complement strand
CACCTTCTATCAATCGGGTTTGTACAAAAAAATGAAAATACTTGTTCACATAAAAATTATAACCTGCCACTATTGAAGCTAAAGGATTAATAGCAACATGTGTTTCTAGTAATTGATTCGTATTTGCATCCAATTTTGAAATTGAAATTCCAGGTTGAATCCCTAAATAAAAGTCATTGTTTTTTATTGTAAAATGTTTTGAAGCTCCAAAAAACAAACTGTGGTTATAGTTGAAAATACTTGCATCATTTGAAAGATTTCCTAAATAATAATAGCCTTCTCCTGCAAGTGAAATTTTATCAGAAACAAAATATTCTAAACTACCATGTAAATAAAAATAGGATTGTTTTTCGGAAAACATGCTAGAAGTACTTAATGTAAGTTGATCGGAAAGTAGCCCTTTTCGAATAGTATTGTTATCCTGTGAAAAGCCTTTTATAAGCATTAAACAACTTATTAATACTACCCAGCGGAATTTTAATTGTTCCATAATTTGAATAATTTATAGTTTAAACTAATTGTTGTCAGTAAGTGACCATCTAATGAAGTGTTTTTTTGTTGAACGATTTCTACAGTGTTTCCATCAGTATTGGCCTCTAATTCCTTTGTTAAATGAATCATGTATTGACAAGTTAATGAAATGTCAAATCGATCGGTTATATTAAAATGAGTTCCTAATCCCGCTTGTACTGCTGATCCCCATCGATCTTTAGTTATGGAAGGATCATTTATTGCTGTTTTTTTGTTGTAATCGAAACAATGTCCCGCAATTATATACGGTTGAATTGTTTTTGGATAATGCAATTGTTCAATTGGATAATAGAGTACGGACCATCCAATATGGTAATAATCACTTCTAACTTTATCGTTAACATTAATTGAAATATAATCAGCAAACCAATCCGTATTCACTCGATTACTCATTTGAATTCGGAATTGGCCTCCTGTTCCTAATCCTACTCCATCACTGTCAAATAGGCTTACCGTGCTTCGAGCTCCTACTGAAACCCATCCGCCATTATTAGTGTTTTTATCAGTCTTAATTTCTTGAGCACTTATGTTTAAGTTAATTAACAAGAGCACACAGGTGATGAATTTTATTTTCATAAGTGTTTGTTTGTTTTATTTTGTAAAAATAGGTTTTTTAAATAACTGTTAAAATTTCATAAGTCGCTCTGCTGCTTCATTTAATGTTTTTTCCTCCTTTGCAAAACAAAAACGCAAACACTGTGTTTGTGTTTTGTCCTTATAAAATGGAGAGAGTGGTATTGTTGCTACTCCATAATCCTTAACTAAATGCATTGCAAAATCCATATCATTTGCTTCGGAAATTTTGGAATAGGAGGCGATTTGAAAGTATGATCCTTCACAATCCAATAATTCAAATTTAGTTTCTTTCAATAAATTCCTAAAATAATCTCTTTTTAGTTTATAAAAATTGCCTAGTTCCGATATTTGAACTTTATCGATATAATCATTTATTGCGTATTGTGCGATACTGTTAACACTGAATACTAGAAATTGATGCACTTTTTTAATCTCATTCATTAATGCTTCAGGAGCAATGATATAACCTATTTTCCAACCTGTAATATGAAATGATTTTCCAAAAGAAGAGATGCAAATACTACGATTTCTAATTTTCTCTCTCTGATTGATGGATAGATGTTTTTTTTCAAATGTTATATATTCATATACTTCGTCGGATAGAACAAGCAAATTTGGATACAAATCCATTAATTGTTCTAATTGAATAAAATCACTTTCATTCCAAACCTTTCCTGAGGGATTATGAGGAGTGTTTATAATGATCATTTTAGTGTTGCTATTAATAGCATTGCCAATTCTTTCCCAGTTAGGAGTGAAATCTAAATTCATATTTACCCGAACTGGTTTTGCATTACAAAGCATAATTGGAGTTTCATAACAATCATAACTTGGATCCAAAATAACCACTTCTTCATTTGGATAAACTAATGATTGAATACTAGCAAAAATTCCTTCAGTAGCACCTGCCGTAATTACTATTTCCTTTTCTGGATGGACAGTTCTATTATAGGATTGTTGTGTCAAATGGGCCAACTTTTCTAATAATGGAGGAAAACCTGCCATTGGTAAATATTGATGAATTTCTTTTTTTGCCCAATGACTAACTAATTCTTTTAATTGCTCATCAATAGTAAAATTTGGAAATCCCTGTGAAAGATTAATGGCATTGTATTCTTTTGCCATTTGCGACATGGTTGAAAAAATACTTGTGGTGATATGAGGAAGTTTTGACATCGTTTTATTTTAAAAGTAAATGTATTAAATTTTTGTATTCATTAAAATAGTAAGATTTATCTTAATTATTTTAAATGTTCATCAGCTATTAAAGGAAGGTTGTCAAGGTTGCGCTTTTATATTTTAATCTTGTCAAAACCACTAAATCAGAGGTGAGGTTATGTTAGTTTAGCGCTAAAATTGCTCTTGTTTATTAATATTTGTTTAACCATTTTTTGATAAGTGTGTTCTGTTTAAATCTTTTTTTTATATTTTTATATTCCCAAAGTAATGAAACCTAACCTATGCTAAAGTTATTGGAGACTTTTCCATTGCCTTCAATTGTCATTGACAATAACCTTGATATTGTACATATCAACAGTATAGGTTTACAGTTATTTGATTGCAAATTTTCAGATCTCTACTCTGTAAATATTTTATCACTTTTTCCTGATCTTGATTTTAACGTCGATATTGATTCACAGGTCCACTGTTTATTTAATAACTCTATTCAATCACCAAAATTGCATTTGCAATTCAAAAAAATGAATGAACCAGAATGTTATGGAATACTTTATTTGACTAAAATACCTTTTGTTGAAGCAACTAATAGTACTTATATACTTAATAATTCAATCAGATTATTAGAATCATTTGCAAATAAATGCGAAAATGGGGTGCTTATTTTTAATGAAAACGGAGTTTTGCATTACGCAAATAAAATAGCTACCACCCAATTTAATATTGAAACTTTTAAATTTAATAATAGTTTTTTGTGGGATTTCTTCGATTTGTTTACTTCTAAACAAGATTGGGAAGACAATAAAAACAATTTTGAATATGGTATTCAACATTATATTCTTCACCAATCATCAGCGTTAAGTGGATCCGTTAAAACCTATTCCGTTAGTTTAGACTGTATTCAATTAGATGATACTACTTCAAATTACAGTATTACTTTTGTTGATGTTACTGATTCAACTAATGATAAAAATGCCTTAGATGAGAAAAATAGTCAGATAAAAATGTTCCATAAAAACATTCCTGCGGTTATTTTTCAATTTGTTTTAGAAAAAATGGAAGCTAATTATTTTAGCTATGTAAGCGAATCATTTGAAGAATTATTTGGCTTTAGTCTTTCAATTAATGACAGTAATTGGTATCAAACTATTGAAGCGAAACCTAAGGATTTATATTCTTTTTTATATGCTGTAAATGATTCTATCTCCACACTTTCCGAACTTCAATATGTCGATGAAGTGATTTTGCCTTCTGGTAAATCTGCTTGGTTCGAAATAAATGCAATCCCTACTAAAAAAAATAATACAATTATTTTTAATGGAATTATTTTAGACATTACGCAGCGAAAGGAGCTTGAAAATGCGCATTTTAAAACCAATGAATTTAATAATTCAGTTTTATTTAATATTCCTGCTGACATCGCCGTTTTTGACAGTAATCATAAGTATTTATTTATTAATGGAAATGCTATAGCCAATGAAGAAATAAGAAATTGGATGATTGGCAAAACCGATTTTGATTATTGTGAACTCAAAGGAGTGAGTACTGCATTGGCAGAGGGAAGAAGGATTAATTTTGAACGTGCTCGCGATACCCATCAACAAGTAGATTGGATTGATGAAATCAACAAAAATGGTGAAAAAGTATTCGTCCTGCGTCGATTCTTCCCTTTTTATATAGGTAAAGAATTTGTCTATATGATAGGATACGGTGTTGATATTACAGAATTACGTCGTACTCAAAATATGCTTTCCGAAACAGAACGCCAAAATGAATTGATTTTAAAAGCGGCCCCTGACGGTGTAGTCATGATGGATGATCATTGGAATATTACCTTTTGGAATCCAAAAGCTGAACAGATTTTCGGTTGGAATTCTGATGAAGTTTTGGGCAATAATTTGTCTGAAGTACTATTTCGTAATAAAGCAAAAAAAATAATTAAAGAAAGTTTATTTCTTGATGATGAAATTTACGATCGCTCTGATAAAAGTAAAATCCTTGAATTAAAAGCATACACCAAAGATGGTAATAAATTTCCAATTGAATTGACCATTGTACCTATTGATGAAAAAGACAATGAATTCAATTATTGTATATTTATCAGAGACATTACCGAACGTAAGGAGAAAGAATTAGAAATTGAAAAACAGAATAAACTACTGATTAATAAAAATAGAGAATTGGAGCAGTTTACTTACATCACTTCTCATGATTTGCAAGAGCCATTAATCGCTTTAGTCACCTATACCAAATTGTTAGAACAAGAATATGGTAAAGTTCTGAGTGGAGAAGGTGAAATTTTCATTAACTTTATTACCAAATCAGCCAATCGAATGCGATTACTCATTCTTTGTCTGATGCAATATGCTCGTATTAACAAACTTGATGAAACCTCTGAAGTTGCTTTTGATGCCATTGTAGGCGAAGTTTTAGAGGAATTAAAACCTATGATTGAGGAAAGTAAGGCTATTGTAGAAGTGGTCAATTCAGTTAATTTTGATTGTTATCCTGTGCATATAAAATCTTTGATGCATAATTTAATTAGCAATGCAATTAAATTTTCTCAAAAAAAAGGAGTACCACATATTGTTATTACGAGTGAGGAGCGCACAAAAGATTGGCTCTTTTGTGTTTCTGATAATGGAATCGGAATTGAAGCTAAAAATATAGATCAAATATTTTTGATTTTTAAACGATTGCATAATGAAAAAGACTACCTAGGACAAGGGATTGGTTTAGCTCATTGCAAAAAAATTATTGAAATTCATCAAGGAGAAATCTGGGTGGACTCCCAATTAAATATAGGAAGTAGTTTTTATTTTACTATCTCCAAAAAATTAAAATAAATACAAATGGAAGCACGTAAACACACTATTATGTTAGTTGATGATGATGATGCCTTGAATTATTTGCATCAACGTTTGTTGGATATTTCTGAATTTGGAAATCCAGTTGTTACTCTTGAAAATGGTAAAGATGCCTTAGTAGCTTTTAATGAAATGAGTAAATCATTAACAAATGATGATTTAGTAACTATTTTCTTAGATATTAATATGCCTATTATGGATGGATGGGAATTTTTAAGAGAATTAAAAAATATCGAACAAAATATAAGTTTTAAATACCAAATATTTATGCTAAGTTCTTCCATTAATCCCGATGATATCCAAAAAGCTTGTGATGATAGTTTGGTTACAAAATATATTGCAAAACCTCTTTCTTTAGATTTATTAGAGGATATTAAAAAGCAATATTTGTTTTTTTAATTTTATTGGTCTCAAAAACAGTTAAAACTATTCACTTTAGTGTATTTTGCTTTCAGCTTCTAAAAATGTTATAATTGTTCAATGGATTTTCAAAGAACAAATGGTCATTCAGTTACACATTTAACAGCTCATATAGTTTGGGTTACCAAATACCGATATCCTGTTTTGTCAGGAGATATTAAGGTTAGATGTAGAACGCTATTGATACAGATTTGCGAAGCAGAAGATGTTCAGATTTTGAAAGGAGTTGTATCAAAAGACCATATTCATATAGAATATCGTCCTTCACAAGATATTAGTTCGATAGTGAAGTTAATGAAAGGTCGTTCATCAAGGAAACTTCAGATGGAATTCCCATAATTAAAAAAAAGATATTGGGGACGTCACTTTTGGGCAATTGGATTTGGTTGTTGGAGTACAGGTAATATCACTGATGAAATGGTAAACGAATACTTGGAACATCATAGAAATCCAAATGATAACAATAACGGAAACTTCATAATTGAAGACTAACGCAACCTTGCAGACTTTTAGTATGCCAAACAAACCTATGGACTTCTAGTCCATAGTGGTTTAGTTTTTGTAGGAATAATTCCAATAAAAAACAATATTGAATCAACTTTGAAATGTTTTTTTAGTTCATTAAAGTTATCTTTTAATTTGATTTTATAATCTTGATATTAAGTTTTTTATATAATATTATTTCAAAGATTTAATTTTATTTGTTAAAAAATTTAAATGTTAATTTTAAAAATTTAATTTGGTCAGTTCAAAAATAGTTCTGAAGTTTGCCCCATCAAAAAAAAGAAAATAAAATGAAATTTACAATGTGCAATATGTGTATGATGATGTGGAAGATTTCCGCAGAGGATACTATTGCATAATTTTAAATTTATTAAAATATACAATTCAACCTCTGCAAACCGCAGGGGTTTTTTTATTTCAAATAATTAGTAAACAATATTTCAAAAAAATAAAACAAAATGAACGTAATAGCTAAACAAATGATGATGATGTCTTGGATGATGATGCGCACTATGTGTTGTATCAACATTGGCTATTACCAGAAGCGAAGCACTTAACAGTAGTTTGTATTTATAACTCTCAAGTCCTTTTGGTAAGCTATCCAAAAGGACTTTTTTTATTTCTAAACTTTTTAATAATCAATACTAATAACTAAAAATCACTATCATGAGTACACAAAAATTTGCCACTAATGCCCTTCACGCAGGACACGATGTAACTAAAAATGCTGGAACCAGAGCCGTTCCTATTTATCAAACTACTTCTTATGTCTTTAACGATTCCAATCATGCCGCTAATTTATTTGGCTTGGCTGAAGCAGGATTTATTTACACTCGTTTGAACAATCCAACAAATGATGTTTTAGAACAACGTTTAGCCAAGTTAGAAGGCGGAATAGGAGCGGTGGTAACTGCTTCTGGAACTGCTGCAATTGCTACCTCTTTGTTAGTTTTGCTAAAAGCTGGCGATCATATCGTTGCTTCAAACAGTTTGTATGGCGGCACCTATAATTTGCTAAACGTTACACTTCCGCGTTTAGGGATCACCACCACTTTTGTAGATCCTTCTAATCCTGACAACTTTACTAAGGCTGCTCAAGAAAATACCAGAGCCTTTTTTGTAGAAAGCCTTGGGAATCCAAAACTCGATGTGCTCGATTTAGAAGCTATTGGTAAAGAAGCGAAGGCTTTTAAAGTGCCTTTTATTGTAGACAATACTGTTGCAACTCCTTTCTTGTTGAATCCAATTCAATATGGAGCCGATATTGTCATCCACTCTTTGACCAAATACATTACTGGCAATGGAACTTCCCTTGGTGGGGTAATTATTGATGCTGGTAAGTTTGATTGGAGCAATGGAAAGTTTCCTGAATTCACAGAGCCTTCTGCTGGATATCACGGTTTAAAATATTATGAGGTTTTAGGAGCAGCTTCTTTTATCGCCAAAGTGCGTATTGAAGGATTGCGCGATTTTGGATCGGCTTTGAGTCCGTTTAATGCTTTTCAAACTATTCAAGGTCTGGAAACTTTAGAAATTAGAATCAAAAAACACAGCGAAAATGCTTTGCAACTAGCCCAATGGCTGGAATCTCAAGAGGAAGTAGCTTGGGTAAATTACCCTGGATTAGCCACTTCTAAGTATAAAGATTTAGCCGATAAATATTTGCCGGAAGGCAAAAGTGGTATTGTAACCTTTGGTTTAAAAGGTGGATTTGAAGCGGCTAAAAAAGTGGCCGACCAAACCAAACTGTTCTCTTTATTAGCCAATATTGGAGATACAAAATCGCTAATCATCCATCCTGCAAGTACTACTCATCAACAATTGTCTGATGAGCAACAACTCGCTACTGGTGTAACCAAGGATTTAATCAGACTTTCTGTAGGGTTAGAAGATATTGAAGATTTAAAAGCCGATTTATATGCGGTATTTCAAACTATTAACACGCCTCAATTAGTATAATCATGAGTCAGAAAACAGTACAGGTAGTAGGATATGCTGATGGAGCCAACCAATTTATTGTCAAGGCACGCAATCTAAAAATTCGTATTAGTAAAAACAATCAAATTCCAGAACTCGAAGGCGCCAGCCCCTTGGAATATATATTAGCAGGGTATGCTGGTTGCATCAGTGCCGTGGGGCAGTTGGTAGCCAAAGAGCAAGGATTAATTTTGAAATCCCTCCAAGTAGAATTAGCCGCTACCTTGAATTTGGATAAATACCAAGGAAAACACAGCGATGCCAGAGCAGGATTTGAAAACATTGAAGTAGTGGTGAAGCCCACCTCAGACGCTACTTTAGAAGAATTAAGAGATTGGTTGGTTGCTGTCGAAAATCGATGTCCCGTTCAGGACAATTTATTAAATCCAACTCCTATTTCCGTGGTATTGTTTAAAGAATATCCCGCTACGGCTTAGAAAAATTATAATTATGTTTTTGTTTGTTTGAACTGCCTTCAGCACTAGCTATTGGAGGCAGTTTTATTAAAATTGCTATGAAAAAGTTATATAAATTACATTTAGAATCAGTAGAATTAGAATCGGGTACTAACTTGCCATTCCTTTCACTTTTTTACCAATGCTTTGGTGCTCCTTTAGGAACGGCACCTATAGTAGTGGTCAATCACGCTTTAACAGGCAACTCCAATGTAAGTGGTGAGCAATCGTGGTGGAATGATTTGATAGGACCTGACAAAACTATTGA
>CANCJZ010000122.1 GCA_947378465.1 Flavobacteriaceae bacterium | reverse complement strand
AAAGGTGAAGATTATGTTTTGGCAGAAGAAAAAGGAAGAGATTATTATAATAAAGTAGCTGATAGCAAATGTAAAACAGCTCAAGATTGGTGGAACAAAAACAAAATCTTATGGAATAATATTAGAAGCGAATGGGATGTAGTATTGTCTAAAAACAAAGACATCAAATTAAAAAACACCATCGATGATTTATCATTATTTGATGCATTCAAAAATTTAAACAATAACAGCTCTAAAGAAGAGATTAGAACTATTATAAACAGTTATATCATTAATTAATTAATTAAATAAACAAAGCCCAATACAATTAAAGTATTGGGCTTTATTAATGTAGTCTTTTAATCTAACTTAAGAATACACGCTTATTGCCAAAAATAGTGGACAATTCCATAGTATTCTTTGAATTCGTTTTTAATAATATTCTTTTTTTATAAGTACTAATAGTAGTCGGTGCTAAATTAAGATGTTTACAAATTTCAATGTTCGCAACACCATTCACTAACATTTCAGCAATTTGAAGTTCTCTGATAGACAGTTTATAATTTTGAACCTTCATTTTTCTAGCTTTAGCAGGCGATATATCAGAAGGACGTATTTTAATGTCATTTTTAAAATACTTATTTTCTAACATTAATAGTTTCACTGCTCTAACGATATCTTCTTCAGAGGTATTTTTATTTAAAAAACCACTTGCCCCATAACGAAAACAACGATAACGGTACTGTTCGGTATCTAAAAGTGAAAAAATCAACATTTTCGTTAATGGATGCTGCTTGTTTATTTTTTTAATTAAATAAAAATGCTTTTCTTCATTAACATTGATATCCATAATGATCGCATTAAACACTAATATTTGAGTGATTTCTTCTAATTCTTTTACTGTTTTTACTACATAAACATGAATATCATCTTCATGTGATTTAAAAATGATTTCTAGTGATTTTCTAACAATAGGCAATGCATCATAAATTAAGATGCTTTTTTTAGCGTTTTCTTGATAATTGGTCATCGTAATAAAGTAGATTTTCTTTTCACAAATATATTTTAGTATTTGTGTATTTTCTATACTACTTAACTTTAGATGCCAGTCATTTAACTGTCGACGAAAAACGTTGTTTTATTATTTTAACTACAACAAAAAACACTTTATCGATATTTTGAATAATTAACTATCGGTAAAAAAATTAGCTCAAATGCAAGTTTGTAGTTTAAACCGAAGTTATACTACAAATATTTCTACAAATATCTTTCAATAAAAACTTTTTGATGGTGATTTTGATGGGCAATAATCACAAAACCTACAGCTCTAACAGACATAGAAGCATTACAAGCAACTCCAATACGCATCAGTGCTACTTCATCAAATGATTTGTACAAACACAAAGTAGCTTGTCTAACGGCTGAAAGCTCGGTCAACAATTCCATAATACTTCTAGTATTAGCGTGAGCATGATCCACATAATCGTTTTCTTCAAAACCTGGCAATTCCGTAGCATCGTTTCTAGAAAAACACAACGCTCTATATGCAAAAATACGCTCCGCATCAATTAGATGTTGAATGATATCTTTTATCGTCCATTTTCCTTCTTGATATCGATAATCAAATTTATCCATAGGAATATCTTGAACAAACTTAATAAAGCGATGAAGTGATATCTCTAACTCTTCTATTAAAGTATATTCATCGGAAACCAATGAAAGATAATTTTGGTAATAAGGTGAATATTCGGTGGATTGTAATTGGGAACATTTCATAGATTGTATTTTAAATATTAAGCGGAGTTTCTACTTGCATTGGTATTTCCGAATAGCGAACGAGTAACTAATTTTTCATAAACGGCAAGCAATTCAGGGTTGGCATCTCCTTCCTTGATTTCGTTAATTTTCATTAAAGCGTATTGCTGAATGGTCAATAATGGCAATACTATATCTTCTCTCATTTTGATAGATGCTTTTCCATCGGGATAGTTTTCCATCAATTCCTGATGACCGCTTATTTTCAAGAGTAATCGTTTGGTCAACAGAAATTCATCATAGATAATTTTCCAAAAGGTTCCAAATTGAGGATCCTTTTCCATATACTGTGTTAATGGAAAAAAGGATTTTTCAATGGACATCATACTATTTTCCAACAAGGTTCGGAAGAATAAGGAACGGTCAAACAGTTTTTGCACTTTATCCCATGTATTAGTCTCTTCAAAATGCTTTAAAGCAGTACCCACTCCAAAAAAGCCAGGAACATTTTGCTTCATTTGACTCCAAGAACCTACAAATGGTATCGCTCTTAAGTCGGAGAAGTTGAGTTCATCGGAAGTGTTTCTTTTTGAAGGACGACTGCCTATATTCGTTTTAGAATAATAATTTAGTGTACTTCTTTTCTCTAAATAAGGGATGAATTTAGGATGGTTTTTAAAATCCAAATATTTATTATAACCTAAATTCGCTAATTCATCGATGATTAATTTTTCCGAAGCCAACAGATTGTTGTCTTTACCTTCAAAGAGCTCATTTGAAATTCCGGCACTCAGCAAGTTTTCTAAATTATAACGACAGGAATCAAGGGTCCCAAAATTAGAACTGATGGTTTGTCCTTGAATCGTCAATTGGATTTCTTGATGTTCAATTTCAGCACCTAAAGAAGCATAGAATTTATGCGTTTTACCTCCTCCTCTAGCTGGAGGCCCTCCTCTACCATCAAAGAAAATCACTTTAATTCCATAACGTCTAGACATTTCAGTAATGGCTTCTTTAGCTTTATAGATACTCCAATTGGCCATCAAATAGCCACCATCTTTGGTGCCATCTGAAAAACCAAGCATAACCGTTTGTTTATTATTTCTTAGTTTTAAATGCTTACTATAGTTTTTGTTGGTATACAATTGTTCCATTATTTTGTGTGCATGACTAAGATCATCCACAGATTCAAATAAAGGAACGATATCCACCGTTGGTTTTTTCCAATTGCACATACGGAACAACGCTAAGGTTTCCAACACATTCAGAGCGCTTTCATTGTTACTAATAATGTATCGATGGGCCCCTAATGTTCCATTTTTGGCTTGAATTTGTTTAATCGCAAGAATTGATTCGAGGGTGTCTTTTACAATCTCCTCTTTACATAAATTTAAAGGGATGTATTTCGAATAATTGGAAATCAACGCGATTCTTTTTTCCTCCGATTGTTCAAAATAATTTTCATAACCCAACTCTTTCAACTCGGGTAATTCAAAAATGGATTGCAATACTTTATTGTGAATAGCACTATTTTGTCGAACATCCAATGAAGCGAAATGAAATCCAAAAGTGTTTACTTTGTTGATTAAATCATTGATTTCATTCAAATAAAGAGAACGATGATTTTCAATACAAATGGATTTTATTAACTCTAATTTTTCTTTGAACTCCTCAAGGCTAATTAACAACTCCCCTTTCGAATAGAATACTGAACGGTAAATTCGGTGTTCTAAATTAGTAATGATTTCATCAATACCCGCAAAGGTTAGTTTGCGTTTGAGTTTTCGAATATCAAAATAATAACATTTAAGAATCGATGTTCGCAAGCGTTCCGCAACCATTGTAGTAATACGTGGAAAAACAAAAGGATTCCCATCTCTATCACCACCTGGCCAAAAACCTAAGTTAATAATCGAATGTGGTAAGGCTTGTTCATGATAAATATTTTTTTGTAAAAATTGAATCATTTCACCTGAGGTTTGATAGAACACATTTTCAAGATACCAAATCAAACTAACGGCTTCATCATAAGGGCTCGGTTTTTCTTTTTGAATAAAAGGTGTTTTTCCTAATTGTGCTAATAGTTCCTTAATGGTATTCAAATCATTGGAACGAATTGCCGCGGTTAAATCAGTAATGATTCCCAACACTGCACCAGGATAAAATTGAGTGGGATGTGCAGTGAGCACCGTTCGAATTTTGAATTCCTCTAAAAACACTTTTAATTCTTCCTTTTTGTCTTTGTCCTCACAATGCTCTTTCACTTCACGGAGAGAACCACGTCCTTCCATATTATTCACAATGGGAAAAGCAGCATCTTCGATGGCATCAAAGAGTACAATTTGACGTTCGACATATTGAATAAAACGAAATAGGAGATTTATTTTTTCTTCTTCTGATGCATCGTCGAGATATTTAGCTGCAAAAGCATTAACTATTTCAATAGGAGATAATTTGTTTTTAAAACCCTGATCACATACTTCCGTAAAAAGAGGCAGCAATACCCCTGTGTTGTCAATGGCATCAAAAGGAAGGGTAATAAAAACGCTGTTATAAATATGAAACTTAGAGAGTACGTTTTGATTAAAACGTTCAATTTTGGGAAGAGTATACATAATTAGCAATTTTAATCGTTACTCTATTATACATAGAGATGAATGTTCAAAAAACGAAACCTAAAGATACAAAAAAACCTCAAGTAGCTACTTGAGGTTTTAATTTTTTTACAACTTTAATAAAGATTAGATATCTTTAAAAATAGTATGCATTAATCGTTTTTTATCGTTGATGCTTTCTTCAAGAGAAATCATTGTTTCAGTACGGTAAACACCTTCAATATCATCCACCATAAAGATTACTTCTTTAGCGTGTTTGGTATCTTTAGCACGGATTTTACAGAAAATATTGAATTTACCTGTAGTTACGTGAGCAACCGTTACATAAGGAATTTCATTAATACGCTCTAATACGAAAGTAGTTTGAGAGGTATTGTTTAAGAATACTCCAATATAAGCGATAAATGAATATCCCAATTTTTCATAATCTAAGGTTAAAGAAGAGCCCATAATAATTCCGGCATCCTCCATTTTTTTAACTCTTACGTGAACTGTACCTGCAGAAATCAATAATTTTTTTGCAATATCCGTAAAAGGTACTCTTGTATTGTCAATCAACATGTCAAGAATCTGATGATCTATTTCATCTAAACGAAACTTACTCATAATAAAAATTTTATATTATTGTTTGTTTTACTGTACAAAAGAAAAAATTTCACTTAAAGAAAACAGCCAAACCTTTGTTAAATTTTTTTTCCATTAACAAAAACATCTGATGTCCCAATAGTAAAATCAGCTTTTTGATTGATTATAGGAGTTGAATTGCCATTAGAAATAAATGCTTCATTATTTGCATCGTATTGGTAATGACCGTAAAACCCTATTAATTCTCCAACTTCAACTATATAGGCATTGAATTGGATTTTGCCATCAATAAGCTCTTCTTTGTATTGAGCGACAAAATTCGTAATAATTTCTTTACCATCATAATAAATTTTGACATTTTTATAGATAAAATCATAAAAAACGATGTTATTTTGATTAATATTTAAATATTCTTCTTTTTTGTTGTCAACTACAACGTTTTCGTTGCGATATCTCAATCCAGAAATTAAAGCAATAAAAATCATTTTTCGAGTGATCTCTCTTTCATAATCATTTTGGAAGTGCCCCGCTTCAAAAAGAATCGTCGGAACATTCAAAGAAGTAAATTTATCACCGATACAATTACTATTAAAACTATCGTCAAAACGTCCTACTTGATTAGGAATATGTTGCTGCAATTCCTCATTCATCGCTACAATTCTATTCATAGCTTTTAAACGTACATCGTTGATGTCTCTAGCTTCATTAAAAGCAGGTGCTAAAAAGGAAACAGTCGCGGGATATCCATCAGTTCCGGCACCAAAAATAGATCGTTGATCGTGGAGGTTATAACAATAATCCGGCTTAAAAGAGTCAAATGTTTGACGTAACAATTGGCTTTCAGGTTGGGAAAGAACTTCAGAATCGCGATTCAAATCAATTTCGTTCGCATTCACACGAGTGTATCGTTCCGCTCCATCAGGATTTACCATGGGTAAAAAACAAAATGTATACTCCGCTAGGAGTTCCTCTGCAAGGGGTTCATCAGATTGCAAGAGATTCAAAAAATCAAACAACGCCTTTGTTGTAGTACTTTCATTACCGTGCATTTGTGACCACATAAATACACGTGTTGGTCCATTCCCTGTTTTGTATTTGTAAATTGGCTTTCCCAAAACGGAATATCCAATTACTTCTGTAGTATATTTATCTAATAAAGGTTTGATGTCCTTTAAAGTAATATATCTGCCGTAAAGACTGTCCTCTTTATATTTTAAATGCAATATATTATAATCCATAATGTGGTTATTTAACTTCAAAACTTCGTGATGGAATTTTTCCTAATACCCCTTTATAAAAAGGAAGTATTTGTTTCATATCTTCTTCGTAATTTCCTGTTGGGTAGTAAACATTCGCTACTTTAACTTGTTTTTTTCCAAAATCAAAGGCAACGGGAACAATAGGAACTTGTGCTTTAAGCGCTATATAATAAAATCCGGTACGGAGTTCAGTAACTTTTTTCCGAGTCCCTTCAGGGGAAAGTGCTAAGCGAAAAGTGTCGTGCTTGCTAAAAACTTCTGCCGTTGCATCCACATTGTTTTTTCCTCCACTTCTATCCAAAGGAGCTCCTCCTACACTTCTAAAATAGTATCCAAAAGGAAAAGCAAACAATTCTTTTTTGCCTACAAAGTTAATCTCCACACCCATAATACCTCGAACTAATAGGGCAATAAAAAAATCTAAGTTGCTGGTATGGGGAATTACAATTACGATACATTTCTTAACTGATTCATCTATAGTTCCTATAAGCTTCCAACCCAGTATTCGGTAGAAAATAAATTGATAAAGTGCTTTCTTCATTTAAAATATTTTGTGTAAATTTAACATTAATCTGTTATTTTTGAGAAAAATAAATTTATGCTATCCAAACTCTTTAGTTATTTTTTGCCCGTTAACATTTATAAAAAAAACTCCACTTACAGTAAAACCTTGGAAGTGACTTGGAATAATGGCGAATTGGTATTGGACAGCAAAAACACCAATTACTCCTATGGCAGTTTGCAACGAATACTGAGAAAAGGCTTAAAATACATTGGCTTTGAACGTATTCGCAATTTTGAAAACATCTTAGTACTTGGGGTTGCAGGGGGCAGTGTCATCAAAACCTTGGTAGACGAAATTAAATTCAAAGGCCAAATAACTGGCGTTGAAATTGATGCTGCGATTATTGAAATTGCCAATGACTACTTCAAATTAGATCAAATTCCCAACTTAGAAATCATCAATGCTGATGCTTTTGAATTTGTTTTAAAAACCAAACACCAATACGATTTGATTATTATTGATATTTTTCAGGATACTACGATGCCTAATTTTCTATTCGAAGATTTTTTTATCAATAGGCTTCACAGTTTACTCAATGTAAATGGCTTTATACTGTTCAACACTATGGTTATTGTAGAGAAGGACCGATTGAGGAATTTGGATTATCGCAAGAAATTCTCCGGTAATTATTCCTTGCGAATGTATCCCAAAGTTGAAGAACACAACGAGTTGTTTACCATTAAAAAACTAGCTTAATGAAATCAATACTTAAGAAACTATTCATAGGAAAAGTTTCTAAAAAAGATCGTCCAAAATACAATCCTATTGAACGGCGTGTACTTAATATAAGAGCCATTTGGAATAACGATCACCAATTGGACAATGGAATTGAAAAGATAGTTCGTTTGTTTCTTTCCTCCTCACAATTGCTTTTTCCAGGGGTTTACATCAAGTATCTAGCTAATAAAAAAGGCTATGAATATCAGGATTTGGCCTTGGATTTTTATGTACTTCTCAAAGTAGCTTTTCCCCTTACAATATTGATGAATCATTGGCAAAATGAAAAAATACTGATCGGTATTATGGTGTATGTGTTGTTAGAAACGATATTATACATCCCAACTTTAATCTTTGCTTCAGACTTATTCAATAAACCTCGGTCGTACAAACGTTCGATGTTGCTATTGTTTTTTAATTACTTCGAAATCGTATTGTCTTTTGCGGTGCTCTACTCTATCGGCAATCAAATGAATGTACCGTTCCAACATTGGTTTGACGCAGTATACTTTAGTGTGATTACCTGTTCATCAATAGGTTTTGGGGATTATTATCCTGTGACTACTTATGGTAAAATCCTTGTTAGTATGCAGGCGATGTTTTTCTTATCATTTGTGGTTTTATTTCTGAATTTCTTTTCTACTAAAGTTAAAAGTAAAGGGTATTTTGATCAAGAAGATTTATAAATTATTCAATCTGATGTGTCGTTTTTAGTCAGTACATCTTACTACCAAAAAATCCTAAACAATCAAAATTCATTTTTTTTAAATATATTCGCCTTAACTATTAACCGTATACCGATGAGGAAATTTTATATCCCACTAACATTTATCTTTTTTTCAATCATTGGCTATGGTCAAATTACTGTTGATGCGGTGAAACCTAAAGACAGTGTTGTTGATCAAAAAAGTTCGTGGTATGGTCGATCGATGTTTGTATCCTTAACGACGGGTAGTGATGCTAAGGGAGAGACGCTTTCCCAAAGGATTACTCAAAATGTAGAATTTGGGCGTTCGTATGAATCGGTTGATGTAGGAATTGCATTGGGTCAATTCAAGCACATGATTACGGATAGCAGTAGCGTCAAATATGCGGAACTTCGGGTCACTTTAGATGCCTTTCAATTGGGGATCTTCAGCAATGAAATATCAGTGGGTGCGGGCTATATGTTCAATTCAAAAACACCGGTTATGATGGAAATATCTTCCACTTTATTTGCACAAATTGGAGAAAAATGGGGTGCGGGATTTGTTTTTGGAAATATTGATTTTGTTGGGAACTACAATGATATGAACAAAAGTTTCTTTGGATTATATTTTAGAATTGGACTTTTGAGAAACGAAGGAGGC
>CANCJZ010000121.1 GCA_947378465.1 Flavobacteriaceae bacterium | reverse complement strand
CAAACTTTTGAAAACCAATTCGTAAGAATGGGTTATTAATTTGCACATCATTTTATCCGAGACATCCCCGTTAAAAGCAATCGTATTCCAATGCACTTTACTCATGTGATAGCCCGGTTGAATCGACTCGTATTCGGCTCTAAGTTCTGCTCCCCATTCAGGATCACATTTCAAATTCAAGGAAGGCGTGCCTTGTTCCCATTCCTTTAAGGAACTCAAGGCAAACATCTTTCCGCCTACCTTAAACACGAGGGTATCTTCATCAAAAGGAAAGTGCTCGGTTACTCCTTTTTTAGAAAGACAAAATTCATAATACTGCTGAATATCCATAAGCTATTTAATTACTTTTTCCATCATCTTTTCTGGGTGTGTCAAAGCAGTAAACCCAAACTTTTTATATAAAAAATGCGCATCTGAAGTCGCCAAACGCCATATTTTCACTTCTTGCAATTGCGGCTCTTTCATCATGGCATCAATCAATATCGATGCATAGCCCTTGCCTCTATGCGCCTCGTCAATAAAAACATCCATCACATAGGCAAACACTACATAATCTGTAATCACACGACAAAAACCTATTTGCTCCCCATTGAGATAAATCCCAAAACATACAGAAGCATCTATCGTTCTTTGCACCTCTTCCAAGGTTCTTCCCGCCGCCCAATACACATCTTTCAAAAAGTGTTGTATAAAGGGAACGTTTAATTTTGTTTTATCTGTAGAAACGCTTATCATTTTAATACCATTGATTTCTTATTTCTTTTCCAATCGATACAATACCGGCTTAGACGGAGACGCATCATTTTCAAACGAAGCAATCTGCAAATTCAACAAATAACTTCCATCCTCCACACTATCCACTACATAAATCATTTCCGTTATGGTGCACTGCAAGCGCGCATCTGCATTGAGTTCATTCACATCGGTCACCTTCCAAAAAGCCTTGTGCGACACCAATCGCCCTTCATCTTCTTCTCGATCCACACTTGGCAAATCAATCAACAAATGCTCCACGCCCATTTCTCGTAAATATGTCGCTGCAGCTTCCTCCAAATAAGGAGGATTGGTCTTTGAATAGTTTTTGTGCTGCTTCGCTTCCTCATTGGGCAGGGTGCGAATCACAATTGCTTCGATAGACTGGTGTTGTGTATTTTGAAATGCCGCTTCCAGACTTTCCTTTGTAATTACGCCATCGCCATCCACCTCTTTGGGCTGCACCGAAATCAGTTCGGCACAAAAGAAAAACTGTTTCAAACATTGATTAATCGAATAAAACTCCTTAGTAATATGCCCCAAACATTCGGTATGCGTACCGTGCCCGTGGGGATTAAAAAAGATATTATTAAAATTAGTCGAACTCCCTTCCGATACCTTTCCTACCCAATCTCCAAATCGCACCGGAGCAATTTCGGGCTTTTCAATATACCAGGCAATAGGGTTCTGATCAGTATTCGACAAAGGAATAGAAATATCAATAGGCTTTGACAAATCAACGGTAAAATCAAGAATGTTTGCTTTCATAGCGTTTGTATATCGTATTATATTGGGCTATGGCCCAAGCTGTATTTATAGTTTGTTTTCCAAAATAAAAAGGGCAGTCAATGGTGTGGACCTAGCGTTTTTTATTTTATAAAAATAATAAAGAGCATCTATTTGTTATTCCAAATTTAAAAAAAACAAATCACTAGCAATTCCATCTCCTAAAAACTTTCCTTTTCTAGTGGTTCTCATCACTGCATTTTCCACAAAAAGTAAATCATCATCAATAAATTTCTGGGCTTGTTGTTGCAGATAATCCAAATACTCAGTCCCAAACTCCTGCGCTATTCGAGTCAGCGAAACGCCCCAAATGGTGCGCAAGCCTGTCATTACAGACTCATTATAGCGGTCCGTAAGTGTCAGTACTTCTGTTTCCATAGGCAGTTTCCCCTCCTCAATCGATTTTAAATACAATGCATTATTGGAAACATTCCAGCCGCGTTGCACCCCATCATAACTATGAGCAGAAGGACCAATGCCGATGTATTTTTTTCCCAACCAATAGCTGGAATTATTTTTTGAAAAATAGCCCTCCTTGGCAAAATTGGACAATTCATAATGGATAAAACCGTTTTCCAAAAGCAAATCCACCAAACTCAAAAAGTGGGCTTGAGCTACCTCATCATCCGGCGCAGGAATCAATCCTTTTTGTACAAACGAATGCAAGGCCGTTTTAGGTTCCACCGTCAAAGCATAACTCGAAATATGGGGAATGTTAAAGGATAATGCCGTGTCCATATTGTGCTGCCAACGCTCGGGCGTCATATTGGGAATACCATATATCAAATCAATGGAAATATTGTCAAAATGCTTTGTCGCCAGTTCTAAACAACGCTTGGCTTCCTCCGCATTATGCGCGCGATTCATCAGCTTCAAATCCTCTTCAAAAAAAGATTGAATGCCAATAGACAATCGATTCACAGGAGACTGTGCCAATTGCAAAATGGTCTCGTCACTCAAATCATCAGGATTGGCTTCAAGGGTAATTTCAGGATCATCCACCACTTTATAATTCGCATAAACGGCATCGATTATACTTTGCAGTTCCGCTATAGAAAGCACCGATGGCGTTCCCCCGCCAAAATAGATGGTTTCCACTAGTTCATCGTGAAACTCCTCTTTTCGAAGCTCTAATTCTTTGATCAAAGCGCTTACCATTGCTTCTTTCTTTTTTACGGAAGTAGAAAAATGGAAGTCGCAATAATGACACGCTTGCTTGCAAAAAGGGATATGGATATAGATTCCTGACACAATTATTTCTTTACGCGTTCTTCATTTTGCTTTACAAAAGCATCCCAACCACTGTAACTCTTCGTGCCCACCACTTTTCCAGAATTGAAAAAATGACAAACCGCAGCAGCCAATCCATCAGTAGAATCCAGATTTTTAGGCAACTCTTTCAAGCCTAGCAATTGTTGCAGCATTTTAGCCACCTGTTCTTTGCTTGCATTACCATTCCCTGTAATGGCCATCTTAATCTTCTTTGGCTCGTACTCGGTAATGGGAATCTGACGAGACAATCCTGCGGCCATAGCCACTCCCTGAGCTCTTCCCAACTTTAACATCGATTGTACGTTCTTTCCAAAAAAGGGTGCTTCAATAGCAATCTCATCCGGATGATGCGTTTCTATCAATTCTATCGTGCGTTCAAAGATGACTTTCAGTTTGGTATAATGATCATCATATTTATTTAAAATCAATTCGTTGAGCTGAATGAATTCCATCTTTTTATTGATGACTTTGATTAACCCAAACCCCATAATGGTGGTTCCCGGGTCAATTCCTAATATGATGCGTTCGTTTGCCAATTTTAATTTGTTATTTTGCAACAATGATTACAATTCCTCACAAAGCTACACAATTCTTAGTTTTTATGGTCAAACTTTTGATTGTAACTGCTGCTTTTTATTTTATCTTCAAACAACTTACCGAGAACCCAAAACTGCAATGGAGCCAATTCCAGCAATTGGTCAGCGAAAAAACAAGCCTGTTTGGAGTGCTTTTCGTTCTGGCTTTTAGCTTTGCCAATCGTTTTTTGGAAATATTAAAATGGCAAAACCTCGTTACCTCCCTACATCCCATCTCGGTAGGCGAAGCCAGCAAGCAAGTGCTAGGCGCACTCACCGCGGGCATCTTCACTCCTAACGGACTTGGAGAATACGCAGGAAAGGCCTTGTATTTTGAAAAACAAAACACCAAACAAATCATCTTCCTCAATTTGGTTTGCAATGGCGTACAGATGATCCTAACCATACTCTTTGGCATTATTGGCTTGTTTATCCTCGGCTATTGGACGTGGGCTTTGGGGCTGATAGCAGCAACTGTGGGATTCCTTGGCCTGTCATTGGTTACAAAAACCATTACCATCAAAGGCTATTCCATAGAAAAATTGCTTGATAAAATCAACGAAATCCCTAGACGAATCCACCAAAAAAACAACTTCCTAGGGCTTTGCCGCTACCTTATTTTCTCACATCAAACCTATTTCTTATTTTTGGCTTTTAACATACACGTTCCTTATCCAATAATGATGGCTACCATCACAACCGTCTATCTGTTATCCTCCATACTGCCCAGCTTTCAGTTTTTGGATTTCGCTGTCAAAGGAAGCATCGCCGTTTTTTTCTTTGACAAATTAGGCGTAAACGAATTGGTAGTCGTATTCATCACTACCCTGATGTGGTTTCTTAATGTAGTAGTACCGGTGGTGATTGGAAGTTATTTTGTATTAAATTTTAAACCCAAATGGAAGTAATCATCATTGTCTTTTTCCTAATAACTCTGTTCTATATCCTATTTATAGGACAATTGATAAACGGCTATCACAAAATCAAGGATTTTGAAACCAGCAGTATTCCGCCTACTACCAAGTTTTCCCTAATTGTTCCTTGCCGAAACGAAGCGAAAAATCTTCCCAAATTCTTGCAGTCCATTGCCCACTTGAATTATCCTCAAGATGCCTTTGAACTCATCCTTATTGATGACTTTTCCACCGACAATTCCGCTCGGATTTTCAACCAATGGCGTATGCAAAACGGCCGTATAGAAACCACGTTATTAGAAAACCTTCGCCTTTCCAATTCCCCAAAAAAAGATGCCATCACCCGTGCTGTTCCCATCCTCAAACACCCTTGGATCATCACCACCGACGCCGATTGTGTGGTAGCCCCAAATTGGCTCCAAGTCCTCGATCAGTATATACAACAAACCCAAGCCGAAATGCTCGTAGGGGCCGTTGTTTATAAAACCAAAAACAATTGGTTCCACCATTTCCAACAATTTGAATTGCTCGCCCTGCAAGCCACTACTATTGGAAGCTTTGGCATTGGCAAGCCTTTTATGTGCAATGGCGCTAATTTTGCCTACTCAAAGGACTTCTTTAATCGTTTAGGAGGATTTGGCGGCATCAATGACCGCGCCAGCGGAGACGACGTGCTATTGCTTCAAAAAGCCATCGAGAAAGAACCAGCCAAAGTACAGTTTGTCAAAAACCCGCAGAATATTGTAAGGACCAAACCCGAAAACGATTTGTACCAACTCTTTATGCAACGCGTCCGCTGGGCCAGCAAAACCAGCAGCTACAAAAATACCTATGCCCAAATGCTAGCCGTAGTTGTATTGCTAATGAACACCGCCATCGTAGCCGGAATACTCCTAAGCCTCCTCGGAAAACTAGATTGTAGAATCTTCCTAATCGTTTTCACCCTCAAATACCTCATCGATTATTGCTTGATGTACCCCTCGAAGAAGTACTTGCTGCCGCATCGATTGGTACTGCCCGTAGCCAGCAGCCTCCTCTATCCATTCTTTTCGGTACTCGTAGGTTATTACTCCTTATTTGGAAGTTTCACTTGGAAAGGCCGAAGTTTTTCAAAATAACAGCACCATAAATCTGCGGTAAGAAAGGATTCAACCACCATAATAATGATCATTTGGGCGCGTCCTTCGGACCGGGCTGTCCGCTTTATCTTTCCTTTTTTAAAGAAAAAAAGGAAAGGATATCGCTACCATCCCTCGCGCAAACCCTCATTCATAAGAACTATTTTCTTAAAATAAACTATTCCCGATTATCAGAACTACCACAACTTACAGATTATTAAAACCCTTCAAAAATTCATCAAACAGCAACGCCACCATTTAATTAATTCTTTTCTGTTTTGATAATAACCGGCAACACAAACTGCGTTTTCACCGGAATCCCTCTTTTAATTGCAGGATTGACTTTTGGGAAGTCCACTAATTTAGACTTCAGTATGCTGTCTATTTTAATGGTATCGTATGCAGTGCTATCTTTTGGAAATTGCGGTTCAAACTCCATAGTCGCATCGGAGTTGACCGTAACCTTCACCTCAATAGTATCCAGTTCGGGATATAATATAGACAAAGTGTCTACACTCAGCTTTTGTTGAATGGTAGCGGTTAAGAATTCGAAAAAACATTGTTTCTTCTGTGCTTCATCCGTCAGCTTTTCACAATCCACCACCGAAGGGTATTCGTCCACTTCCTTCCAATTGATTTCCTTGAGCTGTTTGTTCAACAACTCTTGCTCAGAAGGTACCTTCTTGTCAAAGTATTGACAAGATTGCATTAGAAGTACCAATAATAGAACAGCAAATCGTTTCAAAGTATTAGTGTTTGGATTTTAAATAATCAGCATAGGTTTTGTCAAACCATTCTTTTTTAGATTTCAAAGACTCCTCTTTTTGGTCTTTGTACAACAATCCCAGTTTTTCGGAATAGATGGCAATCTTTATTGTATAATTATAGTATTCTTCTTTGGAAAGGGTAAGCTTACTATCGCTTTGCTTTTGAAAGAATTCAAAAAACAAAGCATCAAAGGTCTTCTTGTCATACGCCTGAACTTCCTTTTTGTACTTTTTGTAAATACTTTCCTTTAGGGGCAAATCAGGATCCGATGCAGTAGTAGTTTGAGCCACCATAGTAGTAGTGGTCCCAAGCAGCAGTAAGCAGATAAAAACAATTTGAACTATTTTTTTCATAACTGTTTCAAAAATAGTAAAAAAATAACAAAAGACGCTAAAAGCAAAAAAGCCATCCACAATAAAGTGGAAAGCTTTTCATTGGTCTAACTACTAAACCTTTTGATACGCTTTACAAAGGCGTATCGAAACAACACAACTAATCTTAAATGCTTTTTGGGCAAAAAAGGTTTTCATTTCTGAAAACCTTTTCCCAATTTAGCGGTCTGGACGGGACTCGAACCCGCGACCCCATGCGTGACAGGCATGTATTCTAACCAACTGAACTACCAAACCATCGCTTTATTGCGGTTGCAAATATACACACGTTTTTTGTTTCTGCAAGCCTTTTTATTTATTTTTTTTAATTATTTTCTTGCCCTCTAACCAAACATTTGTTTTTCAGCCAAATATGTAGTAAGAATTTTTTCAAAATCCGCACCCACATTGACGGGAACGTACTTGATTTTATTCTGAGAACAGGTCAAAGCAATACTCTTAAAGTACTTTTGTATGTTTTTCTCGTATTCTTCTTTGATGTTTTCCGCAAATAAGTTAATCACTTCCCCCGTTTCCACATCGATAAACTTACGAGGTGCATTGTCAAAATCAAAATTCAACTCTCTTTTCTCGTCAATCACGTGAAACAAGACCACCTTATGCTTGTTGTGTTTCAAATGTTGCAGGGCATTGAACAAAGCCTCTTCATTATCATTCTGAAACATATCCGTAAACAAGATAATCATCGATCGGCGGTGCATCTTCTCCGCTATCTGATGCAAGAAGGTAATCGTATTGGTTGGTTTTGCCTCTTTAGGGTCTTCTAAGAGCCCTTCCAGACGATTGAGCAACATTCTATGATGACGATCGCTTCCTTTCTCTGGAGCGTAGTATTCGTATTCGTCCGAGTAGACACTCAAGCCCACCGCATCGCGTTGTTTTTTGAGTAAATTCATCAATACCGCCGAAGCCAAAACCGCAAAACCAATCTTACTCTCATAAAATGGCGCCCCGGCTTCCAACTTTGGATAATGCATCGAAGAAGAGTTGTCAATAATCAAATGACAACGAAGATTGGTTTCTTCCTCAAATCGTTTGGTATATAAACGATCCGTCTTTGCAAATAACTTCCAATCAATATGCTTAGTACTCTCCCCCGAATTATACACCTTATGCTCCGCAAACTCAGCCGAAAAACCATGAAACGGACTTTTGTGCATCCCCGAGATAAATCCTTCAACCACTTGGTTCGCCAATAGCTCCAAATGCTTAAATCCCGAGATCAGTTCTTTTTGTTCTTCTATCTTCATAAGTCAAAGATAATAATTTATTACAGGAACTAACAATCCCTATTTTGTATTTATCTCCTGAGTCTATATTTTCATAAGTCAAGGATTGCGAGTCTAATATTTTTCTTAAACATAATCAAACATTTGATCACTATACAGAAAATAGCATTCGAATTTAGTCCCAATATCCCTTAACCCCAAACTTTAACAGTAATGGTAGTAAAACTACCATTTTATATGCTCATTTCCACTTAACTTTGGAAGTTCAAACACTTTAGCTTTGAAACACTGCACTACGTTGAGTCCATCAAACAAAAAGGTTTCAATAGTCACCCCATAATCTACAAACTTCTAATGAAAAAGTTATTAAAAAAACTATTTGGGACCAAGCCTCCCCTAAGAAAGTATTATTCTTTAAATGATTTGGACCAGAAAATAGAAAAGCATTTGGATTATAACAATGGCTTTTTTATCGAATTAGGAGCCAATGATGGCGTCAATCAATCGAACACCTTGTATTTTGAAAAACACAGGAACTGGAAAGGCATACTGATTGAGCCTACACCCCACCAATATTTGGCCTGCAGAAAAAACAGATCAGAGAACAATCATATCTATTGTGCTGCTTGCACTTCATTTGAATACAAAGAAAAGTTTGTCGAAATAATTTATTCTAATTTGATGTCTACGCCTCTTGGATTGGAGTCAGATATTCATAATCCAGCGGAGCATGCCGAATTGGGCAAGCAATTTCTAGATAAAACCGAGGACAATTTTATTTTTGGCGCTCTCGCAAAAACCTTAAATGAACTGATGATACAATCCAATGCCCCCCACATGATGGACTTACTATCCCTAGATGTAGAGGGCGCTGAAATTGAAGTATTAAAAGGGATAGACCATACGGACTATCGATTCAAGTTTTTATGTATTGAGTCGAGAAGCAAGGAAAAATTGGAAATCTATTTAAAAACGGTAGGATACCAATTAATTGAAACCTTGTCCTTCCACGATTATCTCTTTGAAAATAATATATAGGAAAAGGAAGTTGACTTTAGCTTTTTAATTATTATT
>CANCJZ010000120.1 GCA_947378465.1 Flavobacteriaceae bacterium | reverse complement strand
TTATTTTATATATATAATAACAATGGTGATTAGATACATGTAAATCAACTTACCTATAATTTTTTAAAATAAATCTATTTTTTGTTATTTCATATTAATTTCATTAGATCCTAATTTCATTATAATCAAAACTTTTATTGCATTTGCATAAGCTGAAATAAAAAAATAGTGAATCAACAATAAAATTGTGCCAATTGACTTTATAATAATAAAAAATACAAACAATATAAAAAAAACCAACCAATAATGTATTGGAAAGAATAAATTGCAGTACATTCGCGTAATCTATTCATAGAATTTAAAAGGACAACCCCCAAGTGTAACTTTAAATTAAATGGTGATGAACAAGAATCAAAGTCAAACTTTGAAGATGTTTTTGTTAACGCAAAAGTATTTAGGCGAAACCGATGCAACGATACTGAATAGTATGCCCGGATTTGAGGATCATAGAACTGAATTCAATGCAAATAATAGCAACTTAGAATCTCAGAACAAAATTAAAACACAAAACTTTGTAGGATATGCTGAGGATAAAAAAAATGCTCGTAAAGCAATGATTGCTTTGGGTGTTGATGTAGGCAACAAAATTAGTGCTTATGCTTCAGAAAATAATATAACCGCTTCTTTTAAGGTTTACAAGGTTAGTGAGAAAAAGCTTAATCGCTTTTCGGACTCCGAATGTAAAGAAATGTGTATTTTGATTTATAACAAAGCGATGCGATTATCTAATGAATTAATTATTTATAATGTAACTAGTAAATTATTGAATGATTTTTCGCTATCAATTACTCATTTTGAAAATGTCCTTTCTAATTTAATTAACGAGACTAAAGCAACTAAGTTAGTAGGTTCGGAAATCGTAGACTTGTTTATGGCAAATACTCGAATTCTGGCTAAAATGGATTTATTAGTATTAAATGTTAAAAATACTCAAAGAGAATTTGTAAATGGCTATTTTGAAAGTCGTCATATTGTTAAAGCTCCTAAACATCCTTTAGCCATTCGATTTAATGTTGTAGATAGCAATGAAGCTGCTGTAGGACATGCTGTAATAGAAAATGCAGCATTGAATTTTCATCGAAAAACTACCGAAAAAGGAATATTAATTATTCAAAGTATCACTGATGGTTCTCATTCTTTTACAATATCAAAAAAAGGGTTTGAAAATAAATCAGTTAACGTTACTTGTATCAAAGGTGAAAGAATGGATGTTAATGTTGTGTTGAAGATCTTGTAGATTGTTTTGAGTTGTATATTTTGGGTAAAAAGAATAAAAAGTAATAATTCTAATTAAAAACCATTTATCTTGTTTACTTTAGCTTCAAATCATTTTATAAAACAATCAAAAGCTTCTCCTTGAATGAAACTACTTAAAACATTTTTCACCATTGCACTATTTATTTCGGCTTCTTATTCTTTTTCACAAAAACAAAGTAGTACTGATTGCACGGTACTAAAGAATTGTAAATTACGATATTTTGATATTGATGATGCTACTGCATACGTCACAATCAAAGGAAATAGACATACAGAATTTATAAATGGTGGTAAAAACTTTATCAAATCCAATCTGGATTGGATTAACGATTGTGAGTATATCGCTACTATTATTGAAATAAATGTTGATCATTCACCTTTTGTAATTGGAGATAAGATGAATGTAAAGTTTGACAAAATTGAAAATGGAATTGTGTATTATACTGCAAATTTTAATGGGGATAAAATGACAGGGAAATTTAAACTTGCGCGTTAGTTTCTTGTTGTAGGATTTTAGAGTTGTAGGTTTCTTTATACTCTCGTTAATGATCAAAAAGCTTCTTCATAAAGTTAGAATAATCAAATAATGCAAAAGTGTGTACATAATAGTTTATTTTAAACAACTATAAACTAAGTACTAATCTCTTTAAGGTAATCTACTAATCACTGACCACTGACTACTGTCCTCTATAAATCTCTCCTAAATAAGTAGATTGAATTAACTTAGAGCTCGCGCCAAAGGATTTGGTTTCGTTTTGGAAATAAATTGTTTGAGCAAGTCTGATTGTGATTTCCTTTCCTGATTGAGTGATAATCAAATTGTAATTCGTCGTCCAACTGTTATTGGTGACATTATTGAATTGGGTTTCGCTATCTATTTTAAACACTAAGGGTTTGGATTGAAGTAGTTTTTGAATAAGTTGGGATAATGAAATGGTTTCAAGTTGAGTAGATGTGAAATCAGCTACTGGAACATTTTCATTATTAAAAAGTAAATAAATATTATCAATAACCTCTTTCTTTAAGTCGGGGGTTAATGTGGTGTCGCTTAAAAGTTGGAAATAAGAAAAAAGATCTTCAACTTTAGATTTGGAACGCTCTTGATAAGCGCGTAATACTTTTACAGAAAGAATTTGATTAAGGTTGGCTTCTTGATGAACGCTGTGTGATGCTTCTTGAGCTGGAGCCCAAAAGCAACTTAACACGAACAGTATACAAAACATTCTTTTCATTATTCTTGCGTTATACGGATAAACTTAATCTTTTGATCAGTGTCTTTTTCAATGGCAATGATTTTCATTTTTCGGACCGAGGGGGTAGGAACAATCAACTTCTGTGCGAATTCTTTTTTATCAAAATACTCTGCTCCTAGATTGTCTTTGAGCATTACTACCACTTCTAAATCATCGGAAAGTATTTTGTTTAATTGTTCTTTACGAACCTTCCAATCTTTAATGTCGGATAGCATAAAGGCTTTCAGCATCATTGGATAATCATCAGGGGTCAATTCAATTTTTTGTAAAGCAGTTGGAGTTGCTCCTGCTGCCAAGTGAATTGTTTTTGTTTTATAAAAAGGACTCTTTATAATTAACTTCGAGCCACCTTCTTTAATGTCAGCTTTCCCTCCTACTACCGGCAATTCTTCCTTAACACTGTCCGTTACTTGAACCACTTTTACTTCATCATTCGTTATCTTCTCTTTGGTGAATTCATTGTTGAATTGCACTGCTTGAGGAACTTTTGAATTCATTTTAATTATAAAAAGGATCCCTAATAAAACGACTACTCCTATCACAACATAAATCCACTTAAACTTCGATTTGGCCGTAACTTCACTTACTATTACTTTTTCTTGATGTTCAAACACCCATTCGTCCCAAGCCGAATACCCTACCCATTGAGCAAGAATGTTGAGCATATCCTTTCGAGGAAGTTTATTTACAGTTTCAGGCTTCAAATGGGTATAAATCCACTTCTCGCTAATGGACTGCTTGCAATGTTCTTCAATTAGAGCAATTAAATTTTGAATGTCTTGCGAACTAAAGCTCTTCCAATTGCCTTGAAAAAAAGGAAAGTGCTCTTGATATTTCAAAAGTACTTTTGCTTTTAAGGCTTCAAATTGTTCGAGTTCAGTCATTGAATAATAATGGTCAAATATAGAATTAGCAGCGTAAAATAGTAGTGTAAAACTACTGTAAAACCTCTGTAAATGTAACTAAAAAACTTTACAGTGAATGGAAAGTGCATTTGCTAAAGTAAAAAGAGAAGTTGGTGGTACTATTGCATCAATAATTTTAAAACATATAAAAATGAAAACAACATTGATGACACTTTTGACCTTAACGGTATTATGTAATGGGGCTTTGGCACAGGAAAGCGGTAATGCGAATTATGGAAATAATCATTATACCGTAAACAGAGTCAACACTATCCCTACAACTTCGAGCAATCAAGACGAAATGGTAATTGTAATTAAAGGGATTTACAACGAACGTGCAACGGCAAAAATTGCAACATTTAGTATAATGCAATTGGGGAAAACGGCGGAAGAAGCTACGAATTTGATGGACGAACGTGTTAATAATGTGATCAAGGAATTAACAGCAAACAATAAAGACATTGAATTGATCACTGATATGATTTCATTTGTGCCGACTTATGAATACAGTGTGGAGAAAAAACGTTTTAACCCTAAAACGTATAATGAGCAGCCTTCCGGATTTGAATTAAAAAAGAATTTGATTATCAGATACAAAAACTCCAACGACTTTGATAAAATTGTTGCTGCCTGCAGCAGAAATGAAATTTACGATTTAGCTAAAGTGGATTATGTTACTACCAATTTTGATATGGTAAGAAATCAGATGCAAAAGAAAGCTCTTGACATCTTTAAGGATCAAATGGCAAATTATTCCATGATTATGAATACCGATTTGAATAAAAAAGAGAAAATACTTCAAGAGGGATTTAATGTTACCTATCCCATGGAAAGTTATAGAAGTTATCAGGCTTTTTCGCAGGCTAATGCTAATTTTGATCCCAAAGGAATCGTTAACAATATAAAGAAAAATACCACAGAATACTATAATGCTGCATTAGTTAAGGATCATAACTTTGTGTTCAATGCGGACATCACGGAACCTACCATTCAGGCTTTTTATGAAATTACAATCCGAATCAAATTAAAAGAAGATCAATTACCAAAGAATACCATCATACGTAATAATCACTATTATCTCATTACCGCTAAAGGAGATATTAAGTTACTTAATATATAGACTTCAAGAGGAAAGAGGAAAGAGACAATAAGAAAGATGTTGTGAAGAAGCAAGAAGCAAGATTTTGTGGAATTTGAAAGCCCCGTTAGGGGCGAAATATTGGTAGCAAATAGTATAGACAAAGAGAAGGAATCCCGTAGGGATGGCATATATTAAGATTCAAAATCACGATAGTAATTCAAGTCTCGAACCTGACAGGTTTTTCAATCTGTCAGGTTTAGAAATAAATGAGAACATCATTAATTAGAATTCTCCTAATCATTAATCAACACTATTCAAAATTCAATCGAACATTAAAAAGCAATTATAATGAAAAACATTTTTACACTAGTATTAATCGTAACCCTGCATAGCGTTCAAGCACAGAAAGCCGATTGCTCCTATTCGATGTTATTATTAAAAATACACTCATCAAATAATAGCAATACTATTCAGAATTTGCATATTACTATAATTGAAAAGAAAGGAAATGGAAAAATCAAAGCTACTCCTTACCATCTTGAATTAATTCCCTTCAATTATGATTGTTATACAGTGAACCTTCCCAATGATTTTAGTTTAAAAAATAAGTATTTACTTATTGAAAGTGTTTGTGAAAATATCAATGATCGTATCCAAACGTATGGAGAAGCTGAGGTCAAACTGTTTGATAGTGACAAAATATCCAGTTGTTGGTTTGAAGTGGCTTTTAGACAAAATCAATCAGATTTTATCCTTACTGAGGATAATAGGGTATTTTATCCTATTGAGGTGATTATGGAGTTGAAAGAATGTAATTAGGTTTTTAGGTTGTAGGTTGTTTTTGTTGTAGGTTGTAGGTGCTGCTCGTCAGTTAGGATTGGAATTTAATCTATTGGAATTTTCAAAAAGGTATTGGAATTTCCCAAAAAACATTGATAATTCATAATTCATAATTCATAATTAAAAAAGACTATTTTTGCAACTTGCTTTATCAACAAGAAAATGCCTAATCGCAAGTCTGTTTCTGTAAAAATACTATTTAGAAGAATCGCACGCCGATTTGAAGCAGTGTTCTTTTTAGCAAAGACGCTACTTTCGGAGCGGAATTTCATTTACCTGTCGAGTGTGGCGGTTGCTATCTCTTGTGCTTTGGCAGTAATTGTTTTGAAAAGCTTCGCCCACAACGTATTTATCTTTGCCAACTACGCCAATCAATATTTAAAACTCCCTTACGCCAACAGTACCTTTCCTATCATTGGAATATTGCTTACGGTATTTGTTGTAAAGAAATTCTTAGATGGCAGTATCGAAAAAGGAAGCTCACGTATCCTATTTGCGGTAGCTAAAAAAGGAGGAATACTTCCCAAAAAGCAAATGTATGCCCAAATCATTACGAGTTCCTTAACCGTTGGATTAGGAGGTTCGGCCGGATTAGAGAGTCCGATTACGATTACAGGTGCTGCTTTTGGATCTAACTTTGCTCAGAAATATAGACTTTCACAAAAAGACCGCATCTTGCTTTTAGCTTGTGGAGTCGCGGCCGGAATTGGAGCGGCTTTTAACGCCCCTATTGCGGGAGTATTGTTTGCTATTGAAGTAGTGTTGACTGATGTCAGTATCTCCGCCTTTATTCCTATCATTATCTCGGCGGCAACGGGTGCCTTGGTTTCGGAAATACTATTAAGTCAAGATGTATTGTTGAGCTTTAAGCAAGATTTGACCTTTAACTTCCACAATACTCCTTATTATATTGTTCTGGGAATCTTAGCTGGATTTGTATCCGTATTTCACGCAAGGAATTTCAGAAGAGTGGAACATTTTTTTAATCGTTATAGAACCAACAGTTACAAAAGAGCCTTAATCGGTGCCTCAATGCTAGCCGTTTTGATTTTCTTTTTCCCAACCCTATTTGGCGAAGGATACGAAAGCATCAAAACGCTTTCCTCAGCTCATCCTGAAGTGATATTGAACAATACTTTATTAGAAAACTTTCAACACAAACCCTGGATATTGTTAGCCTTTGTGGGGATGATTGTCTTCCTTAAATCCTTTGCCACAGGATTGACTTTAGGAAGTGGTGGTAACGGAGGCAACTTTGCTCCTTCCCTATTTGTAGGATCGTATTTGGGTTTCTTTGTGGCCAAATCCATTCATTTATTGGGACTATCCGATCATGTTTCCGTAGCCAATTTCACTATCGTAGGAATGGCCGGTATCTTGAGTGGATTGTTTCACGCGCCACTAACAGCCATCTTCTTGATTGGGGAGATAACAGGAGGTTATGAGCTGATGGTACCCTTAATGATTGTATCCTCCATTAGTTTTGCCGTATCCAAACAATTTGAAAATCATTCTATGGATGTCAAAACCCTTGCCGACCGCGGAGAAGTATTTACCAGCGATAAAGACAAGAATATTTTACAAAGTATCGATGTATTAAAATTAGTAGATTTAGAAATAAAAACCATTTCCTTAAACAAAACGCTTGAAAACTTAATTGAACAATTAAGTACTTGCCATCAAGCTATTATCCCCGTTGTTGATGAACGGAATAAACTTTTAGGAATCATTGATTTTGAAATCATTCGTCCTATTATCTTCAATCCTTACCGAATAAAATTCACTACCATAGAAGAAGTAATGACACAACCCATAGAAATCATCAACCACGACGATGGTATGGAATGCATTATGGAAAAATTTGAACGCACCCAATCTGAAGTACTCGTTGTAATTAAAAACGGTAAGTTTTATGGAATCATCTCCAAAATAGGCATACTCGAAGCTTATAGAGAGAAATTAAAAGAGATGGTGATTGAGTAGATGTTAGAGGCAAGAAGTTGCTTTAGAGGAAAGAAGCAAGAAGCAAGAAGAAAGATGTTGTGGAATTTAGCGGAAGAGATATTGGTAGCAAAATAATTGAAGCTAACAATAAGTCCCGTAGCTACCACATATATCAAGAGCTATAATCACGATAAATATTCACCTCTCGAACCCTCGCAGGGTTTTAAACCCCTGCGTGGGTTGGAAAAAAAAGCAATTAGAAAACGGTCAACATTAATCAGGGAAGTTCAGCAAGATTTTATGGAATTTGAAAGCCCCGTCAGGGGCGAAATATCGGTAGCAAAATCATTGAAGCTAACAATAAGTCCCGTAGCTACTACATATATCAAGAGCTATAATCACGATAAATATTCACCTCTCGAACCCTCGCAGGGTTTTAAACCCCTGCGTGGGTTGGAAAAAACAAGAAAAACCAATTCAAAATCGATCTACACTAATCCCATTACCACAAAAAATGAAATTCAGCGGAGCTAATCTCTTAGCATATTCATAATTCCCTTTTATCAAGTGCAGTTCGTCGACTAAAAAGGGCTAAACTTTAACAATTTTGGTAGTTTTACTACCTTTTTTTCTCAAAACAATGATTTAATTTTGACTTGATTTATTTTTGAAATACAATCCCCAAAACATATTAAATAAACTTAAAATTTTACATCATGGCTTCAAAATCAGAAACAGGACACACAAAAAACATTTCAAACTTCGAAACCGTTATTAGTATATGTACAGGCTATGGCCCAGCGTACAATCCGTCCAACGTCAATATCTCCATTGCTGAATTAATCACACTTCACATTATTGCGGCAAATTCAGGTAATGTAGTAAAAACTACGGAAGCTAACTTCAATGATATTGAAGGGCAACGTATGATTGTATTCAAACCTCTAAAACCTTTATCAACTCGCGTCTTTGCCGCATTAAAAGGTTCTCAGCCTCCTGTTACTGTGATAGCAGATGCAAAAACTATTAATATGAAAATACAGGGCAAAAGAGCTAATAACATTATTAAAAAGCTACTCCTTGATGAAACTGAGGAACGTAGAATTTCTGTTTCTCAACAAAGTTATGATTTGCAAATAGAGCATTTTGATAAATTCATAGATCTTGTTGCTATCGAACCAAAGTATAATCCCAACGAAAATGATTTAAAAGTAACCGCTTTAAACACTTTTAAATCTGAAATGATTAGTAGTAATATTAATGTGAAAAACGCTTATGTGCCTTATAGCAATGCTTTGATTGCACGTAACCACATTCTTTACAATGATGAAGAGGGTTTGGTTGCAAGAGCTGCTTTGGTTAAAGACTATGTGAAATCTGTATTTGGGGCTAATAGTTCAGAATTCAAACAGATTAATAAAATTGCGTTTAAAAGCTTTTATTAATTTATTTTTAAATTATTGATTAGCTGTATAACACTTAAAGAGTTTACACTAAATTCTGTTAATTCTTTTATTTATCACCTTCGGGCTTTTGTTTTAATTGGATTCAATTAAGACTTAAGCCCGAAGCTTTTTTTTGAGATTATACCATTTAATGACTACTCCTGTAATTCTATAGTATATGACGGTAGATTCCTAGTATAAGATG
>CANCJZ010000119.1 GCA_947378465.1 Flavobacteriaceae bacterium | reverse complement strand
GGAATTCGCGCCCAAACTTGGATGGTATTAAAATTTTCATCAACCCAAGGAGAATTATTGAACACTCCTTCTTTAGCAGTATAACTTTGGTACACATAACGCACGCCTACAAAGTTGTTGTTCAGCATGGAACTAAATCCCATACTACCTCCGCTGGCGGAACATCCGCAGGCATCGCATTCCTCTTTGTCAAATGTTACAGCATAGTACTTTTGAAAAGGATTAATTAAAGGTATGGTGTCTTTCACTGTCGCATTCATGAATTGAAACGTTAAAAGAGCTAATATTAATATTTTTTTCATTTTAATAGTTATTCTGAGAACCTAGGATCACTGAGATACTGGTAATCGGTTAATGTTTTGAGAAAAGCAATAAGTTGCGTTTTTTCTTGATTAGATAATGGAATGCCGAGTGTGCCGTTTTGTTGTAATAAAGGATCCAACGTTATCCCATTCACCACCGCATTCGAATAATGATTAAGAACCGCATCTAAAGTACCGAATCTTCCATCGTGCATATAGGGAGCAGTGACTTCAACGTTTCGCAAGCTGGGCACTTTAAACTTGTAATAATCCTGATCCAGTTGGGTCAATTTATACCGACCTACATCATTCACTAAAGGATTTACGGCAAGACCATTATTTCTAAAAGAATTATCTGTAAACATATCGGTAGCATGACAATTAGCACATTTTGCATTAAAAATCGCATAACCTGATTGTTCATCAGCAGTCAATACCAGTCCATCCTCTCCTCTTCGATAGTGATCAAATTTAGAATTCGCTGAAATATTCATTACCATAAATTGTGACAATGCTTTCAGCATATTTTCGGTATTGATTTGCCGATTAGGAAATGCCCAAGCAAAAAGTTGAATGTATTTAGGATCTGATTTCATCATCGCAATGATGTTACCAAAATTGCCATTCATTTCTTTAGTACTCAACAATGGTATCACGGGTTGAAAATCTAAATTATCCGCTGCACCATCCCACATAAACTGAGTTTGAAATGCCATATTCTGTATGGAAGGAGCATTTCTAGTTCCCATAGCATTATTCACCCCATGGCTAATGGTGTGACCGTGATGGGTAAAAGCGTATTGTTGCAAATGGCAGAAACCACAGGATATGGTTCCATCCGAAGACAATCGGCCATCATAAAATATCTTTTTACCCAATTCAAACCCCTTTTGTGTTGGCGGATTTTGCCCTATATTATAGGCTAAAGTCGGAAAGTTAGACGGCACTTTAACCTCTAAAGGCACGTCAACATAATCACTATCCGCCGAACAATTGTAAAAAAAAGGGATAATCAAAAAGAAGAAATATTTGAATTTCATTTTGAATATAATTATCTACATAATAAATAGAGTGTTCCTCTAAAAACTATTTTCCTCCTTTAATTAGGATCGTTGTGCACGTGTTCAACGGCAAACATGTTAACCAAATTAGCTGAAATTAAAGGCAAATTAGTACCGCCCATAATCATTGCTCCCATACCCATACTGTTATTAGCCGTCAAACTAATCTTATTAGTTCCGTCAATGATTTGAGACAAATCAGTACTTAAATGTATTTGTGGGGTAATATTTGAACGCACCAAAGCGTTGGTAGGAAGATTCAAATTGATTTCGGTGTAATTATAATCAGTTCCTGTTTTACCAGTATGTATCATAAAAGAGGTATCCTGAGTAACGGTTGGCGAAGTAAACGTTCCTTCGAAGGCTAAAAACTTAAAGCCAGATGCCCAATCCCAAGTCATTCCATCATTTTGCGCTGTAACCCAAAAATCAGCAATACCTGTTTGTCCTAAATCGTATTGTGCTTTGTCCACTCCTATTCCAAACTTAATGCTTTTATAATCGCCAGTTGGAACAGTATTCAAATTCAAAACCAAACTACTTGCATTCGCTTCATCAACGATAAAATAACTTTGACTTTTAGGATAGGTAAAAGTAGTACCATCCGTTTTTGTCAAAACGACATTACTAACAATGTACTTAATACTAGTGATTTTTAAAACCTCATTTTGAGAAGTAGGTACAGTAGGACTTCCAAATACTAATTCATTATCAGCAAAACCATTTTCAAATTGCACTTTCAAATTCCCATTTCCACCCAAGCCGTCATCGCTTTTACTGCATGACACAACTGTAAGCGCCATTGCTAAAATAGCAACCGCCTTTACTATATTTTTTTTCATTTTTTCTTAAATTTTTATTTTAAATTAAATTCATAACATAGCACAACAAGAAACACCTTTTGTAAAATGACAAAAGAGTTACGCGCTATTAACTACCGATAAAATATTTAAGAAAAAATAGGAGGGTGAAAAATAGAATAACACTCCAAATGCGAATATAAATTGGAGTAGTTATAATTAGGAGATGATTTTATTAAAAAAAAGTGGGGTTGAAAAACGAGCTTTGGAGATTCAAGAAAAAACAAAAGCTCTGTTTCTTGCTTTGAACTGTCTTTTTTGTCGGAGGAAATAGGTTTTTCACTTTCCGCAGCTTTCGCAAGTTCCTTCATCAAATGACATTTACCATTACAATGCATTTGAGGCTTAGCCTTATTGACACAAAGCACTTTAGAGATATAATCATAATTCACCACATAGTCCACCACAGGAACAATCGGTTTGATTAACATTGCTAATGCGATTATGATTACAATTCTTTTCACGGCGCAAATTTACTTAAAGTTTGATTCGATTGCTCTTTTTTAACAGTAAAAAATCTACGAGTTATTTAAACTAATAAATATTAAACTTTTGTTAACGCTTAAACCTATTAAAGAAAATAATATCAAATTAGCATAACAATTTAAATAAGACATAAAATGAAAAAATTATTAGTGATGGCATTAATGTGCGTTGGAATTACGGCATTTGCACAAGAGAAAATGGAAGGAAGAGAAGGAAGAGAAGGAATGGACCCTGCTAAAAGAGCAGAGATGCAAGTTCAAAAAATGCAAAAGGACTTAGATTTAAACGATAGTCAAGTTGGCAAATTAAAAACTGTTTTGACGCAACAAGCACAAGCAAGAGAAGCAAAAAGAGCTGAAATGGAAAAATCAAGAGCCGGTGGTCAAAAACCAACAGATGCTCAAAGAGAGGAAATGAGAGCTAACATGCAAGCAGATAGAAATCAATTCGAGGGACAATTAAAAAGCATTTTAACTCCGGAACAATACACCAAATGGCAAAGTTTAAGAGACGAAAGAAAAGTTAAAATGGGAAATAATAACCAAAATGCAACTCCTCAAGGAAAAATTGACGATAAATAGTTTTTTTTTTGAATTAAATTCACTTAATTTGAGGTGAATTTAAAAATAGAATAGACATGAAAAAAATACTTTTAATTTTCACTTTACTATGTGCGTTCACATTAAGTGCAAATGCTCAAGACAAAAAAGCAGTAGCTGTTCAAAAAATTGATGCTACCGTTGAAGCTAAAAAAGATTCTGAAGAACTAACTAAGTTATTAAACTTAAACAGCACTCAAACCGCTGATTTCTACAGATTATTTGAAATGAAATACAAAATGCTTCAAGAAAATTTATCAGATGATAGAAAAATGATTTTATCTCAAAATATTGATGCAAAAATCAAAGCTTCATTAACTGCTGATCAAATTAATACTTTAGTAGCTAAAAAAGATTTATACAATCGTTTGATTAAATAGGTTTTTTTCAGAAGAAAGAAAAAAGAAGCTAGAGGCAAGATATTGCTTTTAGCATTATACCAATAAAGCAAAGAAGAAAGACTAATTCGTTATGTCTTTCTTCTTCTTTTTTTTAGAAGAAAGAAGCAAGAAGCTAGAGGTAAGATATTGCGTTTAGAACTACACCATTAAAGCAAAGTAGAAAGAAGGAAGAAGCTAGAGGAAAGTTGCTTGCTAAAAAAACAAAAAGAGTAAAAAATAAAGACACCTAATAGTGTCTTTATTTTTTACTCTTTTTTGTAAGTTATAGATTTTAAGAAATAAGTGTTCAATCTTTAGGTAATTGATATTAACTACAACATTAGGTCTCTTGCTACTTACCTATTTGATCTATACGCAATATCTTTTTTCTAGCTTCTTGCTTCTTTCCTCTCTTAAAAATGTTTAACTACATTATTAACAGCAGCAATAGTGAAATCCAAATCTTCGTAAGTTAAAGCATCGGTAATGAACCAGGTTTCGTATGCAGAAGGAGCGATATACACCCCTTCTCGAAGTAATCCGTGGAAGAATGTTTTAAAAATATCGTTATCGCCGTTTTTAGCCGTTTGGAAATCTACCACAGGACTAGAGTCAAAATGCACGGATATCATCGAACCTACTCGGTTAATAGTGTAAACAATATTATTCGCTTCTAACACTTCTCGAATACCATTTTCTAAATAAGCAGTTTTTTCGTTCAAGCGATCGAACACTGCGGTATCGTTATTCAACGCTTCTAACATCGCTAATCCAGCAGCCATAGCCAATGGATTCCCTGACAAAGTTCCCGCTTGATATACAGGTCCAAGTGGTGCTAAATAGTTCATTATTTCATTTCGTGCAGCAAAAGCCCCTACAGGTAAGCCGCCACCGATAACTTTCCCAAAACAAACGATATCCGCTTTGATTCCGTAAAGTTCTTGCGCACCACCTTTAGCCAAACGAAAACCCGTCATCACTTCATCAAAAATCAACAAGGTTCCATTAGCATCACAAGCCGCTCGCAATTGATTTAAAAAGCCATCGATTGGAGGCACACATCCCATATTACCTGCAACAGGTTCAATAATAATGGCCGCAATCTCCTCCTTATTGGCTTCGAACAAACGTTGCACGCTTTCGATGTCATTATAGTTGGCTAACAACGTATCCTTTGCCGTTCCTTGAGTCACTCCAGGACTGTTAGGCGTTCCAAAGGTGCTTGCTCCACTACCCGCTTGAATCAAGAATGAATCCGAATGTCCGTGGTAGCAACCAGCAAATTTGATAATTTTATCTCTTTTAGTATAACCACGTGCTAATCGGATGGCACTCATACAAGCTTCAGTCCCAGAATTTACAAAACGAATTTTGTCAATATTAGGCACCATAGACACTGCTAATTGTGCAATCTTTGTTTCAAGCGCTGTAGGCATCCCGAAAGAAGTTCCTAATTGGGCTCTTTCAGTGATTGCGGTAATTACTGGCTCAAAGGCGTGACCCAAAACCATCGGTCCCCAGGAGTTGATATAATCAACAAATCGGTTACCATCCTCATCAAACACATAAGCCCCTTTGGCCCTTTTGGCGAAAATTGGGGTCCCACCTACTCCTTTAAAAGCTCTGACAGGAGAATTCACTCCTCCAGGAATTACTTGTTCGGCCTCGGCAAACAAGGCACTACTTCTTTGGTATAACATTTATTTTATGATTAATGATTGACCGATGGAAATGGCATTGTCAATCAAATTATTTTTTTTCTTTAAATCATCCACAGTGATATTGTATTTTTTGGAAATGGAATACAGGGTATCCCCTTTTTCCACTAAGTGTGTGCTCCCATCCGCTGCCACTGTAGGCACATAATCAATTCCAAGCACCTCTGCATCGTATTGATGCAATTGATAACGTTCAATCAAGGCAATCAACTTAGCAGGATAAGCAGGATCCGTAGCATAACCCGCGTTTTTAAGACCTTGAGCCCAACCTTTATAATCGTTTCTTTCTAATTTAAAAAGATTCGAGTAGCGATCTCTACTGGTTAAGAATAAGGAATGATCGCGGTAGGACTCACTCGGTTCGGTATATTTTCGGAAACATTCTTGCTCGGAATCATCATCGTATTTTACGCTTGGACCGTTCCATTCCTTATGACATTTTATTCCAAAATGATTGTTGGCCTGAATACTCAAAGGTCCTGTCCCTGCACCTGATTCCAAAATCCCTTGTCCTAAGGTAATACTGGCTGGGATTTTATAATCGACCATATCGGCTTTAGCTATGGTTTTGTATTTTTCAATATACGCCAACACCATTTCCGTGGTTACTTTCACTCGTGTGGTCGCTTCGAGTATTTCCGTACTTGGTTCGGATTGAACAGAAGGGCTGTTATTCGTAGAAGTAGGTCTAGTAGAAGCCGTAGTTGTGGGCTTCCCTACTGGTTTTTTTACCGCACGAACGGTAGTCGAGGTGGTCGGCTTTTTGGTAGTTCGAATCACTGGCCGTGAAGAGCCACAAGCTACTAAAAGCATCAAACTCATAAACAACACTATTCTTTTAGCCATGATATTGTATAATTGGTAATTTTTTCTTTTCTAAAAAGGCATTCATCCCTTCAATTCCTTGTAAGCCTCCTGTATGTATGAGCAGTATTTTGGAATGTTCTGGAAAATAATTTTGCTTTATTCTATCCATAACGCCAAAAACCATCTTTCCAGTATAAACAGGATCCAAAGGAATGCCATATTCGTTATAAAAATCATTTAAAAACTGTATCAATTCCTCAGTAACCTTGGCGTAACCCCCAAAATGATATTCATTGATTAACTCCCAGTTTGTATTTTGGACAAATTTACAAATATCTTTTTGCAAAAAATCACCTTTTAAAGCTGGAAAACCTAAAATTTTTTGCCCTTCAAAAGCACTGTTAATGACTCCTGAAATGGTTCCTCCAGTTCCCACCGCAGTACAAACATAATCATAATGTACATCGTCAGCGGTCAGTATCTCTTGACAACCTTTCACAGCTAATTCATTAGTACCCCCTTCAGGCACTAGATAAAAATTAGGGAATTTGTCTTTTAGCTTTTCAATAAATGCCGAATCGGTTTTGTTTCGATAGGCTTCACGTGTGACGAATTCGAACTCCATACCGCATTGTTGTGCAAAGTGCAAGGTAGGATTCGATTCAATTTGATCGCGCAACTCCTCCCCTCGAATTACGCCAATAGTTTTCATTCCAGCTTCTCTACCCGCATAAGCCAAAGCGGCTATATGATTGGAAAAAGCACCTCCAAAAGACAATAAGGTGGAATGATTTAGCTTTTGAGCTTCAAGTAAATTGTATTTTAATTTTCGGAATTTATTTCCTGAAATAAAAGGATGGATTAAGTCTTCACGTCGAATGAATAACTCGACTGTAGTTCCATTTAATGGGATGGCTTGTGTGAGGACTTTCAAAATAACTATTTTTGACAAAGTTACACATCTTAACTAGCAAATAAAAAAAAAGACACGCTAAGCGTGTCTTGAATTATTTATTGAAAGAAGTATTAATTCTCTTTCGTTCTAACGATAATTTTCTGAGTCAACGTTTGAGCATCATTGGATTTAATTTTAACCAAATAAACTCCATCACTCAATAAGGCTGTCGATACTTCATAATGATCTTTAGTACCTATATTTGGACGGTCATAAACTAATTTTCCTGTAATATCAAACAATTGTAAGGATTGAATATCTAATAAATTTGGATTTGCAACCATCAATTGCTCGTTGGCATTGTTTTGAACTATTTGCAATGCGTCTTTAATGTTATACGTAGTTCCTAATTTGCCATCCATAAAAGTAATTTGGAAACGATTGTTGTATACGCCTTCCAATAAAGTCACTTCGTAATCACCCTCTTTTAAATTATGGTAGGACCCATCCAAATCATCGTATACGTATACGAGTTGTGTTGGATCAAAAGCGACTTCATCAGCCAAATTAAATTTTACCGTGGTAGTGGCAGTGGTTTTTACGCCAAAAGGCAAGCGTTTCGCTATATTAAAATCAATTCCTTGAATCACATATTTGTCATTTTGTAAAAAGAAATAAGAATCGCTTGGTAAATCATCCGCTGCTGGACTTACTGCATCAATTCCTCGATCCACATCATCAGTAGCTTGAGGCAAAAAAACCAAAGCCACTTGACGCGTGTACAAATTATTAAATATCGTATTCAATCGAATGTGTGATACTACATTATTAGCATTAGAATTTGTTACTGAAGCATTTTTTTCAAAATGTGAATTCGCAAGTGTGCTTTCTAAATAAAAAGCACGATGACTATTGTTCAATGTCACACTTCCATTGGATGCCCCTTTAACCATAAAACCTTGCCCTATAGGTGCATATTTACGACTAATAGACAATCCTGAGGAAGTCCCTGTGGTATTCAATGTTCCCGTAATAGTGTACGAATCAAAAGTAGCAGGAACATACACACCCACTGATCCTAATGAAACTGGCGAATAAGTTCCGTATCCACCTTTATATGCTAATAACAAATGGGAATTGACCGTTTTGTCCTGCTCCCAATAATAAGCGATGCCCGTACAAGCAGTGTTAGCTGCATCCAACAAAAAAGCATTTACGTGAAGTGCCGAAGGATAAGGGTTACCTGTTAAGGTATAATTATTCAAGCCCACATTAACGGTGATATTGCCATCGTTTGGTTTTCCTCTAAAATCATAACGTTGCGCACTTCCTGGGTTGTTGACCACCGTTTCTCCTACGTTAGTAGCGTCTGTTCCGCTGGTGCCTTTCATTGTAAACCCTTGCCCTGCGGAGATATTAGCAGTAGCCGAAGATTGAAACCATTGTGAATAGGTAGCTGAGGATAAAAACTTCCAAATCCAATAGGTAGCAATACCTAATGAACCTGAACTTGAAGTTCCATCAAAGCCTGGTGAAATCATTGTAGCTGCTGTACTTGCGGTATTTGAAGTGGGCACATTCAACATAGTGATTCCAAAATTCTCATTTCCTGGAGTAGTTGAAGCATTCCCTACGGGCGAACACCAATAATTATAGGCATAATTGTTAACTGTTCCTTCCTGAAATACAGAAAGCTTTCCCGTTCCTTTATTGGTAGAAGTTCCAGCTGTTCCTTGTAACAACTGACCTTCATTACGCAAATAAAAAACACTATTGGTTCCGTTAAGTTCAACATTTCCTTTGGAGTATACTACTCCTCCTTTATTATATACGTAGCTGTTATTACTCACATACAATTGAGCAAAAGC
>CANCJZ010000118.1 GCA_947378465.1 Flavobacteriaceae bacterium | reverse complement strand
GCTTCTGGACGACCTTTTATTGCAACAGATGCTCCTGGTTTAAATGCAATTGTAAAGAACGCAGGAGTTTTATTTCCAATTGGCGATTATAAAGCATTAGCAAATATTATTATTGAGTTGGATTCAAATGCTGTTTATTATAATCAAATTGTTGAAAGCGGAATACGTAGAGCTCTTGTTTATGATGTTAAAGTTATGGTCAAAAAGATTATAGAATTATATAATGAAACTATCTGATGAATAAACAAAAACTAATCCGGATTACCACTGTCCCCATTTCATTAGATAAACTTTTGGGTGGACAATTAGGCTTTATGAACTCTTTTTATGAAGTGATTGCTGTTTCCTCAGAGAAAGAATATTTGGAAGCGATTGGTAAAAAGGAAGGTGTGGATACGTTTCATTTGGAAATGACTCGAAAAATTACTCCTCTCCAAGATTTAATAGCAGTAGGAAAATTGTATTTTTTTCTAAAAAAACAAAAACCATTCATAGTACATACGCATACGCCTAAAGCAGGAATTGTGGGTATGTTGGCCGCAAAGTTAGCCGGTGTTCCTAACCGTTTGCATACCGTTGCGGGGTTGCCATTGCTGGAATCCGTTGGATTAAAAAGAAAAGTCCTCGACTTTGTGGAACGTCTTACTTATTCATGCGCAACCAAAGTATATCCTAATTCTAATGGTTTGTTGGAAATCATTAAAGAAAACCGTTATTGTGATTCTAATAAATTAAAAGTATTGGCCAATGGTAGTTCTAATGGTATCAATACTAATTTATTTTCTCCCGATTCAATTCCTGAATCGGATAAACTTGAATTAAGAAAAAAATTAAATATTTCTGAAAATGATTTTGTTTTTATCTTCGTAGGTCGAATCGTTGCTGACAAAGGTATTAATGAATTGATTTCGGCTTTTGATGATTTTTCAAAATCAAATTCTCAGGCAAAATTAATTTTGGTTGGCCCATTCGAAGAAGAGTTAGATCCATTATCGGAAAAGACTTTAACAATAATCAAAAACAATAATTCCATATTCTCAGTGGGATACCAACAAGAAGTGAGGGCTTATTTTTCAATTGCTAATACATTGGTTTTCCCTAGTTATCGTGAAGGATTTCCAAATGTAGTCATGCAAGCTGCAGCTATGGGACTCCCTTGTATAGTAAGCAATATCAATGGTTGTAATGAAATAATTCAAGAGGGATACAATGGACTCATCATTCCTGTTAAAAATAAAATCGCTATTTTGCATGCTTTGCAAATTATGTGTTCTGATGTAAATTTATATACGACTTTAAAAAACAATGCGCGTCAAAGTATCGTAACTCGGTACGAACAAAAAGTAGTTTGGGAAGCATTATTAAATGAATATTCCTCACTCTAATTTATTATAAAAAAAATCCAATAGGCACTCAAATATAAAAATGAGTATTTTTGCAAACAAATAGTTACTATGTATAAAACAATATTAAAACCAATCCTTGATTTCCTTGCAGCCTTTATAGGTTTGGTTGTTTTGTCTCCTGTTTTTGTTATTGTAACTCTACTTCTTTTTATCGCTAATCAAGGTAAACCCTTCTTTTTTCAATTGCGTCCTGGTAAAAATGGGGTGATTTTTAAAATTGTCAAATTCAAAACAATGAATGATAAAAAAGGCTCCGATGGTGCACTTTTGTCCGATGAACATCGTTTGACCAAAGTAGGATCCTTTGTTCGTAAAACTTCTTTAGATGAAATCCCTCAATTGATTAATGTCCTAAAAGGAGATATGAGTATTGTGGGACCTCGACCTTTATTGACAGGCTATTTACATTTATATAATGATTTTCAAAACCGTCGTCATGAAGTAAAACCTGGAATTACAGGTTGGGCGCAAGTCAATGGACGTAATGCAATTTCTTGGGATAAAAAATTCGAATACGATGTATGGTATGTCGATCATTTGTCTTTTGGTTTAGATATTAAAATTCTTTTTATGACGGTTTTAAAAGTGATTAAAAGTGATGGTATTAACGCAGCCGATGCTGCAACAATTGAACCTTTTGATGGAAACTACTAAGGTAATTCTTTACGGAGCTAGTGGACATTGTAAAGTAATTATTGATCTTTGCATAAATTCCAATATTATTATTGATAAGATTGTGGATGATAATCCTAAATCAGATCAGATTTTTGGTATTCATGTCGTTCAAACTAATCAATTTCAATTCCAAAAAACGGATAAATTGATTCTGTCAATCGGGAATAATAAAATTAGAAAACTATTGGCTAACAAATTGGAAGTGCTTTATTCTAAAGCAATTCACCCAAATGCTTCAGTATCCGTTTTTTCTAAGATAAATGAAGGTACGGTCGTAATGGCTGGTGCTGTGGTGAATCCGGATACAATTATTGGAAAGCATTGTATCATTAATTCAGGTGCTGTGGTCGAACATGATTGCTCAATTGGCGATTATGCACACATCTCTCCAAATGCATCTTTAGCTGGTGGGGTAACTGTCGGCGAAGGCAGTCAAGTGGGGATTGGTGCTTCAGTAATACAAGGAGTTAAAATAGGAAATTGGGTAACCATCGGTGCCGGTGCTGTAATAATTAAAGATGTCCCTGATTATTCCATTGTAGTAGGGAATCCAGGGAGAATAATAAAAACAAATAATCAAGATGAATAATTCAAAAATTTGGCTTTCTTCACCTCACATGGGGGGTAATGAACAAAAGTTTGTTCAAGAAGCTTTCGATACGAATTGGGTAGCTCCTTTAGGACCTAATGTAACTGGTTTTGAAAATGATTTAGAAGCCTATTTAGGTGGGCAAGTTCATGTGGGTGCTCTAAGTTCTGGTACTGCCGCTTTGCATATAGCATTAATTCTATTAAATGTACAAAGAGGGGATGAAGTGATTTGTCAAAGTATGACTTTTTCTGCTTCTGCAAATCCTATTGTCTACCAAGGAGCCACTCCAGTATTTGTGGATAGTGAAAAAGATACTTGGAATATTTGCCCAATCGCTTTAGAAGAAGCAATTGTGGATCGTATTGCCAAAGGCAAAAAACCCAAAGCTATTATTGCCGTTCATTTATATGGAATGCCTTTCAAAGCCGATGTCATCAGAACCATTGCCGATAAATATGGAATCCCTATTGTTGAGGATAGTGCTGAAGCATTAGGAAGTAGTTATAAAGGTCAAAAATGTGGCACTTTTGGGGATATCTCTATTTTATCGTTTAATGGAAATAAAATTATCACCACTTCGGGTGGGGGTGCTATTGTGACCAAAACGAAAGAACAAAAAGATAAAGCAGTTTTTCTTTCCACTCAAGCGCGTGACAATGCTCCCCATTATCAACATAGTGAAATTGGCTATAATTACAGAATGAGTAATATTTGTGCCGGTATTGGTCGTGGTCAAATGGAAGTTCTCGATAAACATATTGCCTTGCGTAGAGCAATGCATGATTTTTATCTTGAGGTTTTTGATACTGTTGAAGGAATTACTGTTTTTAACGAACCTTCAGCTGATTATTATTCTAATCATTGGCTTTCTGCAATTGTGGTCCATCCTGAATTATGTAATGGAAAAACTAGAGAAGACTTACGTCTTGCTTTAGAAGCTCAAAACATTGAAAGTAGACCGTTATGGAAACCAATGCATTTACAGCCTGTTTTTAGTAATTCTCCGTATTATGGGACTACTGTTTCTCAAGATTTATTTGAAAATGGTTTGTGTCTTCCTTCTGGTTCCAATTTGTCTGATGATGATAGAGAAAAAATAAAAAAATGTTTAAATCAGTTTTAAGGTTTTTTTAAGAACTTAATTATTATTATTTTTACAAATAAATAAACCCTACAATTTTGAAGAAAAATACAAATAAAAACTTTTTAACGCCCTTATTTAAAGTTTTTTCTGAAATTAACTTTGAATTTAGTTTTAAAAATCTCGGTTATTTACCCAGATGGTTAATTCTATTATTCGACCTTTCTATTGTTATTTTTTCTTGTGCTGTTACTTATGTATTGTTTCAAGGATTAAGGTTAAATTACATTCCTAATAAAGATCATATTGTTTATGTAGGAGTGTTTTACTTATTGTTAAATGCTTTTTTCTTTTGGCTGTATAGAACCTATTCGGGTATTATTAGACACTCTTCTCATATTGATGCGCTTAAATTGTTCTTTTCTCAATTTTCAACTTTTGTCGTAATCATTTTGTTAAATACTATTTTGCTAGTATTTAATGAACAAAAAATATTCTTAACAACCGGTGTCTTTATTAATGCGGTATTGACTTTCTGCTTACTGTTTTTTTATAGAATTATTGTTAAACAAATTTTTGATCGAATATTCTTTAATCCTAACTCCAAAAGAAGAATTAATGCTATTATTTACGGATCCGATGCTAATGCTATTGCCGTAGCCAATGCTTTAACTTCCGAACGGCCTGCTCGGTTCCGATTACTAGGGTTTATTGATAAAAACAATGAAAATTTAACCAAAAGAATTTTAGACTTACCTATTATTCCTATCAAACGAACTCTTCCTGTTTTGATGCGATTAATGAAAGTGGAAGCGCTGATCTTAGCCGATAACAGCTTGACAAAAGATGAAAAATTTGCTATCGTTGAAGAATGTATAGAGTATAATTTTAAAGTTTTTACTTTGCCCGTTGTTTCAGATTGGGAAGACCAAAAAGAAATTTCTAAGAAAATTAAAAGTTTTGAAATTCACGACCTTTTGGAACGCAAACCTATTGTTCTTGATAATCGTTCTATTTCTCTTAAAGTAAATAATAAAACAATTTTAGTCAGTGGTGCTGCCGGTTCTATCGGTAGTGAAATTGTTCGTCAAATTTTGAATTTTAATCCTACTAGAATCATTATTTTAGATCAAGCTGAAACGCCTTTACACAGTTTGTCTTTAGAGATACAATCTATGGATAAATCAATTGATGTCCATAATGTTATTGCTGACATCAGAAATCATGAAAGCTTAGATAGAATATTCAATCATTACAAACCTGATTTAGTATACCACGCCGCAGCCTATAAACATGTGCCAATGATGGAAGAAAATCCATCTCAAGCAATTTTTACCAATGTTTTAGGAACCAAAAATCTCGCTGATTTATCCCAAAAATATCATGTGGAACGATTTGTAATGATTTCTACTGATAAAGCGGTAAATCCAAGTAGCGTTATGGGAGCCAGTAAGCGTATTGCTGAAATGTATGTGCAATCTAAACATTTTAAACACAAAAAACTAGGAACGGAACGTCATACCAAATTCATTACTACTCGTTTTGGAAATGTTTTAGGCTCTAATGGTTCCGTTGTCCCTTTATTTACGAAACAAATTCAAGAAGGGGGGCCTATTACAATCACTCATCCCGATATTATTCGTTATTTTATGACCATTCCTGAGGCTTGTCAATTAGTATTGGAAGCCTGTTCTATGGGTAGCGGTGGGGAAATTTATATCTTCGATATGGGAAAACCTGTCAAAATTATTGATTTAGCTAAAAAGATGATTCGTCTAGCGGGGTTCAAACCAGATGTAGACATCAAAATCAAAATTGTTGGTTTACGACCAGGTGAAAAACTCTACGAAGAATTATTAAATGATTCTGCCAAAAATCTTGCTACTCATCATGAAAAAATTATGATTGCTGAAGAAATTTGCGATGAATATGATGTGGTTTCTGAACAAATTGACAAATTAATTGAAATTGCAAAATCCAATGATGGAACTAAAATTGTTAAAAAAATGAAAAAGCTCGTGCCTGCTTTTAAAAGTTTGAATTCAATTTATGAAACATTAAATGTGGATCCGTTGCAACAAAATACATTAAACTAATTTAATAGCTCTTTTTTGGTATATTTGCCAACTTATAATTTACCTACTTTATGAATAGATTTTCAATTTTAATATTATTATTCGCCCTTACTTTATTCTCTTCTTGTGTCTCTCGAAAAAATATGATTTATTTTCAAGGAGCCGAAGGTACGGGCACTAACGATAAACCCAATAATGGTTCAACTAATTTTGAACCTCTCATCCAAAATGATGATATGCTTTTCATTCAAGTCTCAGCCCTTGAAGCCGATGCTGTGACTCATTTCAACTTACAATCTGCTCAAGCCATGACTGATGTTACTGGTGTGAGTACTGGGAGTAATACTACTTTTGCTATGCAAAAGCAAACCTTTTTAGTCGATAACCTTGGGAATATTGACTTTCCAGTTATTGGGACTATTAATGTTGGAAATATTACTGTTACTAAATTAAAAGATTTATTAAAGGATAAACTCTCTCTTTATATAAAAGATCCTGTGGTAAATGTCCGTATTGTTAATTTTAAAGTTTCCGTTTTAGGCGAAGTCAACAAACCTGGGCAAGTAAGTATAGTAAGTCAAAGGGTTACTTTACCCGAAGCTTTAGCAATGGCAGGTGATTTGACTGTATTTGCTAAAAGAGATAATCTTTTATTGATACGCGACGTTCAAGGGGTTAAAACCTATAACCGTATTGATCTAACGAAAGCGGACTTTGTTAATTCTCCCTATTATTATTTGGATCAAAATGATGTGGTATATGTAGAACCTAGGAATGTTAAATTAAATTCTACTGCTCTTAGTTCTAATGTCATGACAATTGTTTCTATTATTAGTCTTTTAATCACGACCACTTTAATAATAACTAAAAAATAATTATGCAGAATTTGTCTCCAAACAGCGAATCTACTACTAGTGATATCAATATTAAAGAACAAATATTTGATTATTTACAATATTGGAAATGGTTTTTATTAGGAGTGATCATTAGTTTTCTTTTTGCCTTTGTTTACCTTCGTTTTTATGTTACTGAATATGGTATTAATTCTACCATTTTAATTAAAGATGAAAAAAAAGGCGATTATGATGAATTATCTGCTTTTAGTGATCTGTCTATTTTTTCCGGTAAAAATAATGTGGAAAATGAAGTAGCCATATTAAAATCAAGAACCTTATCGCAAATTGTGGTCAAAGAACTGGATTTTGATATTTCCTATTTAGTCGAAGGTAGAGTCGTTTTTCGTGAATTGTATAAAGACTCCCCTATCAATATTTTATTTATCAATAAAGATAAAGATTATTATAAAAAAGATACTACGATGGTAGTTTCTGGTATTAAAAACAACCAATTTATTCTTTCGGATAAAAAAAAGAAACATTCTAGAAAATATCGTTTTGGTCAAAAAATCCATTCTTCTTTAGGGGATTTCGCTGTTTTTTTGAATCCAACAGCTCCTAAAGTTTTTTTAAATGATATTACCGTTGTTAAGGCGAATCTTGAAGATAAAGCATTAGCTTATAAAAATAAATTAGTAGTCGCTTCTCAGGAAAAAACGAATGTAATCAATCTTTCAATTACGGATCCAATTAAAGAAAAAGGTATTAATTTTTTAAATACCTTAGTCAAACAATACAATGAAGATGCTATAAATGATCGTAATGAAGTAGCTCGAAACACCGCTGACTTTATCAAAGGACGTTTAGCTATTATTACTAAAGAATTAGATAGCGTCGAACGTAGTGCGATGCTTTACAAAAGAAGAAATAGATTAACAAATCTAGAAATCGATTCGGAGCTTAATCTAACTACTGCAACCGAATATGAAAAGTCATTTACAACTTTAGAAACTCAAATTAAAGTAGGAAAGTTTTTATTGGATTTTGTTCGAAAAATTAAAGACGACGAATTGATTCCTGCTAATATTCTTGGGTCTGATGATCAATCCACTGCTTTTATCAATGAATACAATAATTTACTGCTTGAAAAACGAAGAGTATCCCGTTCGGGTACGGATTCCAATCCTACGATTCAAAATATGATTGCTCGTTTAGACGCTTTAAAAATGAACATTCTCGAAAGCTTAAAAAACAGAGAAAAAGATTTAGTAATCAGCAAACAAGACGTCAGACATCAATTAGGTCTTTACGATGATAAAGTAAGTGATGTACCAACTCATGAAAAAAATTACACCGAAATTGCCAGACAAAAAAATGTAAAAGAGGCCTTGTACTTGTATTTATTGCAAAAAAGAGAATCCGCTGAAATTACTTTGGCAATTACTTCTCCTAAAGCCAAAATTGTTGACACTGCTTTTATTACTGGACCTGTTTCATTGAATAAAAAAGTAATTTATATAGCCTCAATTCTTTTAGGTCTATTGATTCCTTTTGGGATCATATACATTATTAACCTTTTAGATACCAAAATCAAATTCCGTCAAGATGTTGAAGGACACGTTACCATTCCTTTCCTAGGCGATATCCCTCGCTCTGACAATAATGAAGAAATTATTGACTCTAACAACCGTTCCAGTTCTGCCGAATCCATCCGTATGTTGCGAACGAACTTAGAGTTTATGTTGGCCAATGTTAAAGAAGGGGCTTGTAAAACTATATTTGTGACTTCTTCATTACCAAAAGAAGGGAAAACCTTTATTGCAGTTAATTTAGCAACTACTATTGCACTTTCTGGTAAAAAAGTATTGATTATTGGTTTGGATATTAGAAATCCTAAATTAGATCAATATATTTCATTACCGTCTAAGGGGTTGACCAATTATCTGTCTAAAAGCGATGAAAATATTCACGATTATATGGTAGGAGTGAAGGATTTTCAAAACTTCTTCGCCTTACCTTCTGGAGTAATTCCTCCCAATCCGGTTGAATTATTAATGAACGATAAGTTAGTTAAAATGTTCGACGCACTTAAAGAAGAATTTGATTACATTATTGTGGATACCGCTCCTGTGAGTTTAGTAACCGATACTATGTTAATTGCCAAAAATGCCGATGCATTTATTTATGTGATGCGTGCCAATTATCTTGAAAAACGTATGCTGAAATTTGCTGAAACTTTATATAGAGAAAATAAATTGCCAAATATGGCGGTTGTTCTTAATGATACTGAAATTAAAAAATCTTATGGATACGGTTACGGTTACGGATACGGGTATGGTTACGGATACGGTTATGGCTATGGTTATGGAGCAGGTGCGGACGCTAAC
>CANCJZ010000117.1 GCA_947378465.1 Flavobacteriaceae bacterium | reverse complement strand
TATTTATGCGGTAGACTTATCAAAAATATAACCAATTATTTGTTAATGCTATTTTGGCAGACGTTTTTTAGGCAAGTGAAAAATAATTATGAATTATGAATTATGAATTATTGTTGGGGTGGAAATTGTATGGCGAGGTTGGGTGACTTGTGTGTGTTACTTTGTGTGTGTTACTTTGTGTGTGTTTCTTGTGTGTGTTTCTTGTGTGATCTCTCCCTGCGGTCGAGATGAACTGGGTGGTTACTTTGGGTGAGCTTCTTGGATGAGCTTCTTTATGTGATCTAGCTCCTCTGAACCTAAAGGTTTCTCCCTGCGGTCGAGATAATAAACTGGGTGGTTACTGTGGGGTTTGTTTGGGGGTATGCTATGGGATATCAATTGTTATTGATAGGAATTTTCAATTGATTGTTTTTTTGTGTTGTCTCATTATCTTGGAGCTGTGTGCCTTTTGCCTACTGCCTTTTGCCTACTGCCTTTTGCCTTTTGCCTTTTGCCTTTTGCCTTAAAAGAATGATTATTCTATTGTGTAAAAATCATCATATGAAAGGGGATTCCGCGTGAGGGATTGCAGCGGAAATCCTTTTGTTTTTTTTCTTAAAAAAACAAAAGATTGTAGAGGAAAGCCCGACCCGCAGGGGCACGCACTCTTAAGGCAATAGGCATTAGGCAATAGGCAATAGGCCGTGGCGGTTACTTTGTGTATAAGTTGAGATGATTCTAGGCATTAGGCAATAGGACGTGGTGGTTACTTTGTGCATAAGTTGAGATGATTCTAGGCATAATAGGCAATAGGCAAAAGGGTGTTGTGGGTAGTATGTATATTGTAGATTGTATAATGTATATTGACGATGTCGATAATAGTTTGTGGTTAGTTGTATGGGATTTGATGCTTGGGTTTTGGAATTTGGAATTTATACAGAATTTGTTGTTAGTTGTAAGCACTTAATACTGCCTACTTAATACTTAAATTGTTAAATTTGTGCGGTAGTCATACCCTTATATCACAATCCATGGAAGCACCTTTAGCGGAACGCATTCGTCCTCAACGTTTAGAAGAATATATCAGTCAGTTGCATTTGGTGGGGCCTAATGGTTCGCTGACGCAACAAATTGCGCGTGGGATTATTCCTTCGATGATTTTTTGGGGCTCGCCTGGGACTGGGAAGACTACTTTGGCGCAGATTATTGCCAAGCAGAGCAATCGTCCGTTTTATGAATTAAGTGCGATTAACAGTGGTGTGAAAGATATTCGCGATGTAATTGAAAAAGCGAAACAAAGTGGCGGATTGTTTACGGCTAAAAATCCAATTTTGTTTATTGATGAGATTCATCGATTTAGCAAATCGCAACAAGACTCCTTACTGGCTGCAGTGGAAAAAGGTTGGGTGACTTTGATTGGCGCTACAACGGAGAATCCGAGTTTTGAGGTCATTCCCGCATTATTGTCACGTTGTCAGGTGTATATTTTGAATCCGTTTTCGAAGGAAGATTTGCTGTCGCTGATCCATAGAGCGATGGAACAAGATCCCTTTATTTCCTCTAAAAAAATTAAATTAAAAGAATCAGAAGCTTTGTTGCGCCTTTCGGGTGGCGATGGACGCAAGCTATTGAATATATTTGAACTGGTCGTAAACGCAAGCCCTGAGGGTCCGATTACCATCACTAACGACAAAGTCATGGAATTGGTGCAACAAAACACGGTATTGTATGACAAAACGGGTGAACAGCATTATGATATTGTTTCGGCTTTTATCAAATCGATCCGAGGAAGTGACCCGAATGGTGCGGTATATTGGTTGGCACGAATGATTGAAGGCGGCGAAGATGTGAAATTCATAGCACGCCGTATGTTGATTTTGTCGAGTGAAGATATTGGGAATGCGAATCCTACGGCTTTTATAATGGCAAACAATACGTTCCAAGCGGTGTCGACTATTGGATATCCTGAGAGCCGAATTATACTGAGTCAGTGTGCGGTGTATTTGGCGACTTCTCCAAAAAGCAATGCCAGCTATATGGCGATTGGTGAAGCGCAAGCTTTGGTAAAACAAACTGGAGACTTGCCGGTGCCGATTCATTTGCGCAATGCGCCGACGAAATTAATGAAGGAATTGGGCTATGGGGAAGAGTACCAATATTCGCACAATTATGCGAACAACTTTAGCGAGCAGGAATATTTGCCGGATGCAATTAGGGAAACGAAACTCTATGATCCGGGGCATAATTCGAGAGAGAATGGCACTCGGGAGTTTTTGAAAAATAGATGGAAAGAAAAATACGGCTACTAAGCGCCGTATTTTTTATTTTAATCCACTTAAATGATTATTGTAAAATAACATTTATTACTTCTGTCAAGAGGGAGTTTCCTTGATAATGTTCAAAAAACCAATGCCCTTCAGCTTGATATACGATACCTTGAACGGTATCTTTTTTGGCGATGTAAATATCTTTAACCGATGTTTTTAAAAGGGTGTAGAGTAATTTAGACTTGCTATCGAAAATATCAAATCCATATACTGTTCGTTTGCTTTTCAAAACTCCATCGTCCACTGCAACGACTGATAGTATTTCCTCTTTTGGTTCTGCCGATTTAGTAGCGGTTAAAGAAAGCTTGGTACGACTAACCAACTTAAGAGAAGGCAAGGTCATTCGCAATGCTTGATTGTATGCTAGCTCTTCGTTTTTTTCTCTGCTATCACCTTGATCCGAGGTAAACAAAATAGCCCCTCTACAATCTTTTACAATCACATTGATTTTGGTATTGAACATGGAACTGCTATCTTTAATATCAATGAATAATTTATTGCAGTTGTTATTAACAAAATCTTCCGGAGCGGATTCATTGCTTAAATAGGTTTCATAACCTTGATTTTGAAAAAACAATTTAAGCAAACTACTTAATTGGTATTGATTATCCTGAGAAGAGAATGAAAATCGGGCAGGAACAATAGCGTATTTGTATTCATTTACTTTTTGAGCGAAGGACAAAGCTGAAATTAAGGTAAATAATAATAAGAACTTTTTCATATTAAAAGTATTTTTTTAATTCAATTAGGTTGTTTATTTGTTTGATATGATCGGTAATCTGAATGTTATTTTCATTAAAATGAATGGCATCCATTCCAAAGTCTAAAGCGCCTTGTACATCGGCATCGATACAATCGCCAATCATAATACTGTTGGATTTGTCGGCATTTGCTGCTTTTAAGGCGTATTCAAAAATGAGAGGATTGGGTTTTTTAACACCAGCCATTTCAGAGTTAGTAATCGTAGTAAAATAGTGTTCAATGTTGGAGTTTTTTAATTTTTTGGATTGTACCTCTTCAAATCCATTGGTGATAATGTGCAAATGATAATTGGGTTTAAGATAATCCAAAACCTCAATAGCTCCCTCAAAAAGGTGATTGAATTGAGGTAAATAGTGGATGTATTCAATTGACAATTCATCAATCATAGCATCATCAATTTCATAAGACAATGAATTAAAAGTGTCTTTTAAACGTCCGTAGCGGAGCTGTGCTTGGGTGACCTCTTCTTTTCTGTATTTCTCCCAATAGGACAAATTCAATGGGATGTAATACTGAAGGAAGTCGTTCAAGTCGACCGGGATTTGATGTTTTTTCAAAACGGTTTCAAAAGCCAAGGCGGAGTTTTTTTCAAAATCCCACAAAGTATGGTCTAAATCAAAAAATATATGTTGTATGCGGTTTTTCATTTTATAATATTCCTTCGTCAATAAAGCTAAAATAGCCTGTTTCAGTTATAATTAAATGGTCAAGCACTTGAATTTCGAGTGTTGCGCCAGCTTGTTTTATTTTTTTAGTCATTTGGATATCAGCCTCGCTGGGTTTTAATGCTCCTGAAGGATGATTGTGCACCAAAATGATTCCTGTGGCATTCTGTTCAATTGCCATTTTATAGACTAATCGGGTGTCGACAATGGTAGCGGTCATTCCTCCTTTGGATAATTGTCCTTTATAGGTCACTTTATTGGAATTATTCAAATACAAAATCCAAAACTCCTCGTGATTCAATTCACCGATAATGGGATGCATAATATCAAAGACCACTTTGCTGGAGGTGATTCGAGTTAACTCAACCGCTTCCTCAGCCCTTCTGCGTCGGCCGAGTTCAAGAGCGGCTTGGATGGTGATGGCCTTGGCCTCCCCTATTCCTTTGAACTCCATCAACTGCTTTAAGGATAATTTCCCTAAGGCATTTAGATTGTGATTGACACTGGCGATGATGCGTTTACTCAATTGAACGGCACTTTCGTTTCTGCTTCCTGAACCAATTAAAATAGCAATTAATTCGGCATCACTCAAAACTCCTTTTCCTTTAAGCATCAGTTTTTCTCTCGGCTTATCATCTTCCGACCAGTGCTTAATTGAAAAGGAATTTTGCTCTTCCATAAGGTTTATTTCATTAACTCTTTTACTTCGTCAAAATTAAGTCCGCCGTAATTTCCGGAACTCATTAACAATAAGGCAGAATTATCGAAATTTTGTTGAAACAAAAAGTCTTTAAATTCAGCTGGATTAGTATAAATAATCAAATCTTCTCTTTGGAATGAATTGGCTATTTGCTCATAGGTTACTTCTTCCAATTGTTTGATTTTAACAGCATCAGGCGAATAGAAAACAACCGCCACATCGGCAGCATCTAAGGCGCCTTGGTATTCTTTTAAAAATTCAGCATTCAAACTGCTGTAGGTATGCAATTCCAAACAAGCAATTAGAGTCCGTTCAGGGTATTGCTTCTTTACGGCTTTGGTTGTAGCGGCAACTTTACTTGGGGAATGGGCGAAATCCTTATAGGCTACTTTTCCTTTTCCTTCGGCAATTTTTTCTAATCGTTTAGAAGCGCCTTTAAAGCTGGCAATGGCTTCATAAAAATCGGCTTCATCGACGCCCATACATTGACAAATCCATTTGGCACCCGCTAAATTGTTCAAGTTATGGGCTCCAAACACTTCAATAGGCATCGGCCCATCAGGAGTATCCAACAAAGTGATTCCATCAACCACGGAATAAGAAGGCGTTGTGTAAGGCATTCTTCTGATGGTATTGGTGGTTTCTTCCGCAACTTTTTTAACGGTAGGGTCTTCTTCATTGTAAATCAAAACGCCACCTTTGGTAATTTTGTTTACAAATATTTCGAATTGCTCTACATAGTTTTCAAAGGTTGGAAAAACATTGATGTGATCCCAAGCAATGCCTGACAATAAAGCAATATTGGGTTGGTACAAATGAAACTTCGGACGAAGATCCATAGGAGAAGACAGATATTCATCGCCTTCCAATACAATAAAGTCGTTGGTTTCGGTTAAATGCACCATAGTATCGAATCCTTCTAACTGTGCACCAACCATATAATCGACTTCAATTTTGTGGTAGTGCATTACGTGAAGAATCATTGACGTAATGGTTGTTTTTCCGTGAGAGCCACCAATGACTACACGGGTTTTATTTTTTGATTGCTCGTATAAAAACTCGGGATAGGAATAGATTTTTAAACCCAACTCTTGTGCCTTCAACAATTCAGGATTGTTTTCCTTGGCGTGCATTCCAAGAATAATGGCATCAATATCAGAAGTGATTTTTTCAGGAAACCAACCCATTTCAGCGGGTAATAAACCTTTGTTTTGCAAACGTGTTTTGGAAGGTTCAAAAATGGCGTCATCGCTTCCTGTAACTTGATATCCTTTGCTGTGTAAGGCAAGAGCTAAATTGTGCATGGCAGCACCCCCTATGGCTATAAAATGTGTTCTCATTATTTGCTAATATATGGTAAACATAGTTCTGATGAAACTACTTTAATTTTCAAATTGTTCTTTTAATTGGTTGGCTTTGGCCTTATTCTTTAATTTGTTCAAATATAAATTATATAATTTTTTAAAAGTGGTTTTGGAGTTGCCAATTTCGTGTGCTTTGAGATAATTCTTTTCGGCTTGGGTATAGCGTTCGAAATATTCATCAATATAGCCTTTGGACAAATAACCATCGACCTTTGAAATGAGCATTAATTCGTCAGCGTATTTGTTGGCTTTTTTTTCACTTCCTCCAACGATACCTGGCAATTCAATGTACAACATCACTAAGGCCCATCGGGATTCGACGTGTTTGGCATCAAGTTTTGCTGCGGTTAAAAAGGCGTTTTCCACTTCGTCAATCATTCCAAGGGCTTTGAATTTGCTGACTGATTTGGCTTTTAAGCCTAAAGCTCCCCCGTATTTGTACCAGTAATTAGCGGTTTTAGGGAATTGTATTCTCAGTGTTTTATAATAGCCAATGGCCTCGTCCCATCGCCTTTGATGACCGGCAATATCTCCTAAATATTCTATGGATTTATAATCTTTAGGATTTTGCTTGATGCAGTCTTCAAAAAGTACTTTGGCTTGATCCCATTTCTCTTGTTGGAACAACTTCTCTGCCTTTTCGAAATTGGTTTCGGCAAAGGAATTAAAGGAAATGAATAAGAGTAAAAAGGATAGAAATTTCATTGGACTTTATAATACTTTTCAAAAGTAATAAAATGGTTTGAGTAAGGGATAATTAATGTAAAGTTTTAGTAAATTAGAAAAATTTTTATGCCTTCCCAACGTTTAGAGTAAAATAATACTCTATAATAAAAAACTTATAATATGAAAAAAGCCATACTACTCTTGATTATTTGCCAAAGCAACTTAATTTTTGCTCAAAACTTTGATAAAAACTGGTATAAAGTCATCGATTTAGAAAATGAAGGCAAAATAGCAACGGCCTATGATGCAGTAAAAAACATTCATCAGGTAGCACGTAAAAAAAACGATGAAGCTCAAATTATCAAATGCTTCTTTTACGAGTCCAAGTATTTAATGACTTTAAAAGAAGATGCTCAAAAAGAAATAATAGATAATTTACAATTAGAGATTAGTAAAGCAACTGAGCCCACGAGAGCACTTCTGTGTTTGGTATATGCTAAATGTTTAGAATCCTATTATAATAAAAATCAATACCATTTATCGAACAGAACTGCATTAGAAACTACTAATCAAGGAAGTTTTTTGACTTGGAATGGAGCCGAGTTTGTTAAGCAAATTGAAATTGCTTATGATGCAAGTTTAAAATCAGAAGGCGCATTAAAAAATACTCCCATAGAACGATATGATGCTGTATTTGATTACATCAATAAAGACGAGTTTCAAAAAACTTCTTTATACAATTATATTTTAAGTGAAAGCATTGAATATTTTAAAACTAAGTATCGTTCTTGGGAATACAATCCTAAATTATCGAAACAAGATTTAAGCAAACTTATTGGTAGTAACCCTGAATTCAAGTCGCTATTACTGGATTCAATTAAAAATCAAGTGATCAAAAAAACACTATCCCTTTATCAGAAGGGAGATTATACTGAAAAAGCCTCTAAGCTAGAGTTGGATAGAATGCTGTTTTGCAATGAATATATTTTACACGATGATGAATCCTTATTACCACAATTGAATCAATTTGAAAAAAGGAATGATGATACCCTATTAAAACTATTCATACGGTATGAAAAGGCTAAACTGTATGACAAATTAGCTTCAAAAAACAAATATCCAGATTATAATTCAAAAGCAATAACCGTATTGGACAGTATTTTAAAAACATCAAAATACACTTCCATCTATAAACTATCTTCTTTAAAAAAACAGCAAATACAGCAACCATATTTGAGCTTAAAAATGCTTAAATATTCTTATGAAAATGAAAACACAAGAGCATTGATACGCTATAAGAATGTAGACTCAGTACGCCTTTCCTTTTATAAAATTAATAGTCATCAAATCATTAATGATTACAGAAATAAAGATAGTATATATGCTAGTATCGCATCAAAAAACAAATTAGTTAAGACACAAAAGTTCGGTTTAAACAACAAACACGATTATTTTGAATACAGTACGCAAGTAGAGCTGCCCCAATTGGAAACTGGCATTTATCTTGTAAAACTAGACGATTTATTAGGTGGGGGCACAGGTTATTATGATGTACTACAAATTACAAACATCAGTGTATTGGCCTATCAAAAAGGGGGGAAATATATTTATAAAACATTGGATCGAAAAACAGGTAAGCCAATTGCCAATTGTGAAATTACAAATCCCATTTTCAGATTAAAAACGGATGTCAATGGCGTTGCCGAATATGAAATGAAAAAGGATGAAAAGTACAATAAGGAAATTACTTTTATACATCAAAAGGATACATTAAATACTGAATACCGGTATTTGCAGAATTTCTACAGCACACTTGAAGAGGAGGAAATTAAAGCCAAAGTAGACTTTTATTTGGATCGTGCGATCTATAGACCAGGGCAAACGGTGTATTATAAAGGAATTGCATCACAAGAACAAAGATCAAAAGTAAGTATTATTTCCAATCTGAAATTAAAAATCACAATAGAAGATTACCAAGGCAATACGATCAAAACATTTGATGTAGTAACTAATGAGTTTGGCTCTTTTTCAGGTGAATTTACATTACCGGTAAATGGCGTAACAGGTGAATTTAGTATGGAAGCAGAAGAACCCGACGACTATACCACTGATCCCTTTTACAACAAAAAGACCGAGGAACACGCCATTTGGGATAATGGTGATTTTAAAAATTCAATCATCAATTTTAAAGTTGAAGAATACAAAAGACCCAAATTCCAAATTCAATTTGAACCTACAAAAGAAAGTTATACCGTTAATCAAAAAGTAAGCGTTAAAGGAAAGGCAATATCCTTTTCTGGGAATACTATTACTGATGCTAAAGTAGTATATAGTATTATTAGAAGTACATATTCAGTAAATCACGGTTATGAAAAAGAATCTATTGATCCAATTACTAAAGAATTACATACTGATGGATTGGGTAATTTTTTGATTGAATTTATTGCTGCACCTGATTTGGAATCCGATACCAAAGACCAACCTGTTTTTACCTATCAAATTAAAGCTACAATTACGGATAGCAATGGTGAAACCCACAATTCCGAAGCAGCAGTAAAAGTAGGCTATCACTCTTTAAAACTGGACCTAAAAATACCGTCAAAGATTACAAGTTCAGAAAACACTAAAATCTATTTTAATAGCACCAATTTAAACAATGAATCTAAAAACGTTAAGGGTGAAGTTAAAATCTATTTTATTAAAAACTTTGAAAACAAATTCAAACCTCTAGC
>CANCJZ010000116.1 GCA_947378465.1 Flavobacteriaceae bacterium | reverse complement strand
ATTTTAATGAAAATTGAATATTATTTAGAATATTAAATCACTAATATCCTATAGTTTATAATAAAAGTGCCAAAGAATCCTACTTTTTTGATTTATTGAAAAATAAATCCATTTATGGTATTCTTAACGCGTAACAAAAATCAAAAAACCATTAATTTGACTAATTACAAACCTAGTTCGATGCTAGATGTTTGAATCAAGTTTAAAAAAGTAAATTATAAATTATAAAGATTTACAAAATGATATTCCATCATCATTAAAACATACAAAAAACAATAAAAAACAGTAATGAAATGGATTAAAACAGTAATGTTTTATGAAATTACATTAATGAAAAACAAAAAAGCAGTAACAAAAAATTTCAAAAAAAACTCTTTTAACTTGTTACATTACTTTTTTACTCGAAAAGTATAGTGTAACAAGTTAAAACATTACTTAAAATCTTTAAAAAAAAATATTTTCAAACTTTTCATTATTGAAAAATCAAATTTCATTATTGTTTTAGAATAAAACAGTAATGTAAAATCATATTTCATTAATATTATTGAGTAAAAGAGTAATGTTTTACAGAAAAATAGATCTATTATTTTAGAAAACATTATTATTTTTTCAACTTTAAAAGAGGTTATGGTATTAAAAATTATTGAATTTTATAGAATTCTTTACTACTTACTGAAAGTCTAAAATAAAAAGTGCTTGGGTACCCAATATTTTTGATTTTATGAAAAATAAATACTTTTATAGAACTCTTCCTACGCAGCAAAATAAGCAAAAAATTAAAATTCAACAAATTTTAAATTTTGTGCCTCATTTGAATCTTGAATCTGAAGTAAAAAAGTATTATTTAAACAAAAGATGTAGCCAATGCAAGAATCATGACCCATTTGAACCTTTAACTTATTGCTCAACAAATGCTATATTATAAACGATATATCCACTGGAATTAGGACAAGCAAGACTTTCATTGGAGACATCAAATGGAGTCAAAGTCCCTTAATCTCTTCAATAATTGAAGGCAAAATAAAACGAAAATTATAAATTAGTTCTGACTTATTTTAAACATAAAAAAAACAAACCACTATTAATAATATCTAACAAGATGATTATTAACCTATCATTAAACTTTCGAAGCGCTATATAATTTTATAAAAATAAAAAAATCATAAAAAATGCTAAAAAAAGCAATTTCAAGTCAATTTTAGCAATATTTAAATCTACAATGAGTACATTTGAATCTTTTTTAATCAGAAAATTAATTTCAAAATTTTCGTGTAATAAGACTACAATAAAACAATGAAAAAGTGGATATTTATTTATTCAATTATTTGTTTCCTAATCATACCAAAATTGGGTTATGGTTTTACATTTACCGCAACTGCATCTCCAGAAACTTGTTCAGGAAATGGAACAATAAATTTCACTTCAAACAATACTGACCCAAATGGAACATTAGTATTTGTAATATATAAACTTCCCAACACTACGATTCCTTTGGCAACTATTTTAGGAAACTCATTGAGTGGTTTGTCTGCGGGAACTTATCAAATAACAGCCAAAGAAACAGTTGGTAATGTAATTACAACCCAACAACAAACGGTTGTTATAGCTAATAATATTTCTCCTTTAGTTTACACTGTCGATGGGTTAAATCAAGCGTGTTCTGCTACAAGTGATATTTCAATAAATGTGAGTTCTGGTACAGCTTCAACATTTGAGATATTTTCAGGACCAGTAACTTTTCCTCCTCAAAGTTCAAATATTTTTAGTGGTTTACCCGTAGGAGTATATAGTATAAGAGTTTTTGATATATGCGGAGTTGGATCGGTAACCACTTACACTGCTACTATTCACCAGACAGCACTTACCATAGGCGCTCCTGTTTTTACAAGTACAACACCTCCTTCCTGCACCACAAGTATTGTAACAAATACAATAACACCAGCAGCAGGAACTGTAATAGGTTACCCTATTAATGTTCAATATACTATTCACCCTCCAGATGGAAGTGGTGACATAACCTACAATTCAACATATTCAAGTGGAAACCCAATTTCACAAGACATTTCACACTTTGTACCATTGTATGTTAATCAGAACTACAACTTTGAAATCAATGTAACTGACAATTGTGGAACCACTATACAGAGTAATTTTTTGGCAGATCAAAACATAACTGTAACTGCAATTGTAAAACCACTAGATTGTAATCAAAATTACATATCTGTTTCAACAACAAATTTCACTCCTCCTTATACTTTAAACTTTACTAGTTATCCTGCAGGGTTTACTCCAAATGCTTTTAATCCAACATATCCTGGTCCATTTACATTAGCGAGTAATGACTTTGGAAGTGCGACAAATCCAGTCCCATACGGAACCTACAGTGTTACCATTACTGATGCTTGCGGAAGAATTGGCTCAAGTACAATATCAATATTAGCAACACCTCCTATTCCCTCAGGTGTTGGGAGTAATAATGGATGTACAACAAATACTGGAGACATTACATTATCCATCCCTAACAATCAAATTGCCACAGCAATAATAACAAGTGCTCCAGCAAATTATCCAAACACATTACCCTTCGATATTTCAAGTTTAATAACAAATGGAACAGTTACCTTAAGTACCGTTCCAATTGGAACCTATATTTTTCAATTAACAGATACATGTAACGACGTATTACAACCTGTAACAGTTGCAATTCCAATTTACACTAATTTAGGAGTTACAAAAACATTACGGCCTGGATGCGATTTACAAAAAAGTAGTATTAAAATAAGCAGTAAAAATGGACATTTAACCAATGTCACGATTACTTCAGCTCCTACTGGATTTCCACATTCAATACCCTATAACGTATCGTTTAATATTGCACCTGACGGAAACTTCTATATGAATGGATTAATCAGCGGCAATTATTCATTTACCTGCATAGATCAATGTAATTTTTCAAATTCATTAACAAATATCCCTATTGCTGGGTACGCAATTACATCTAACAGTATGTCTATGCAAGTTAATTGCGGTTCATTTGATATACCATTAAATTTTAATAGTAACGGAACATCAGGACAGTCATTTTGGTTACAAAAGTTAATTGACCCAGTTGCAAACACATGGGGTTATCCAGGAATAAGTTCAGTTGTATATCCAGATGGTACAGTTCCAAACGCAACTAATTCATACCCATTAACCAATAATGCTACTAATTACAACTTAATGTTTAATGGTACGTTTAGAGTACTTAGAAGATTTTTATCCTTTAATAACGGTCAAGATATTACAAATGGCTTAGCTACTTCTGGTGATAAAAATTGTTTCGAAGTATTACCGCCTACCTTAAGTTTTCACCAGGCACTAGAAATAATAGACATTTACAGAATGCCGTGTAATCCCAATGGAAATCAAGATGTAGTGATTATGGCCAATGGTGTTCAACCTTTACATTATAAAATAATTGAAAAGAATGGAGTTAGTTTTATTATCGATAATGGAAATTCAAACATTTTTACCAATCTAGCTTCTGGAGCTTATCTATTCGTAATAGAAGACAACTGTGGTAATTCAATTCCCCGGACATTCGATGTATCTGCTTTACTTTCGTTAGTAAACATCAACCAACCAAATGATGTAATTCAATGTAAAGACATCATTACGAATAATGAAACCTTTGATTTAACACAAGAGAACAGTATAATATTAGGCTCACAACCCACAACTGATTACACTTTAACCTATTATACTAGCATATTGGATGCCCAAATGGCAACTAACCCAATAACAAACTTAACTAATTTCGATCCAACTAGTAATCCGCAACAAATATTTATTCGTTTAATTTTCAATCCATTGCCCAGTTGTTATGAAACAGGTTCATTTAATTTAATTGTTGGTCAAAAGCCAAGGTTAGATTTGAATTCACTGTATTTGGATTGTTACACGAATAGTATAACATTAGATGCATCAACTAATAATCTTCCTTCAACTACCTATAATTGGTCAGACGGAACAACATTGGCAACTGATACGATTAATCAATATGGTTTAAATAACATCAATGTAACCGCGACTAACACCTATTTAAATTCAAATTGTAGTTTAACAAAAAACATTACGGTAACTTTATCGGCACCGCCACAAATTGACCATGTGGAAACCGTTGACTGGACAGATAATGAAAATTCAATAACTGTTTACACTACAAATCCAGGAGCCTTTGAATATTCATTAGACGGAATATATTATCAAGATTCAAATACATTTGAAAATTTAGAAGCAGGTCTTTACACTGTTTATGTTAGAGACAAAGCACAATGTGGTATTGCCATAAAAGACGTATGGCTACTCAATTATCCAAAATATTTTACTCCAAATGGGGATGGATATAATGAAACTTGGCATATAAAAAATGCGCATTATGAACCCGATTTCAAAGTAGCTATTTACGATCGATTTGGTAAGTTAATTACTTCTTTTAATTCTAAGTCATCTGGTTGGGATGGCACATACAATGGAAAAGAGATGTTCGCTACAGATTATTGGTTTGTAGTAAGTCGTCAAGATGGAAGAATCCTTAGAGGACATTTCAGTTTAAAACGCTAAACTTAATTGCATAAAAAAACCGTAGTAAACTACGGTTTTTTTTTATATTAAAATCTATTAAAATTAGATTTTGAATCTTTTTCTATCTGTTTCATTCAAATAAATCTTACGTAAACGTAATGATTTAGGAGTAACTTCAACGTACTCATCTTTTTGAATATATTCTAAAGCTTCTTCTAAAGAGAATTTGACAGCAGGAATAATTCTAGCCTTATCATCAGCTCCCGAAGAACGAACGTTAGATAACTTTTTAGTTTTAGTTACATTCACAGTCATATCGTCGCTACGAGTATTTTCACCAATAACTTGACCTTCATAAATATCTTCATTAGGATCAACAAAGAAACGACCTCTATCCTGTAATTTATCAATAGAATATGGAATTGCTTTACCATTTTCCATAGAAATTAATGAACCATTATTTCTACCTGGAATTTCTCCTTTGAAAGGTTCATAACCAATAAAACGGTGTGCCATAATTGCTTCACCTGCGGTAGCAGTCAACAACTGATTTCTCAATCCAATAATACCACGTGATGGAATATTGAATTTAACAATCATACGCTCACCTTTACCTTCCATACTCAACATTTCCCCTTTACGAATAGAAACAAATTCTACCGCTCTACCTGATAAAGTTTCAGGAAGGTCAATTGTTAGCTCTTCAATAGGTTCACATTTAACTCCATCAATTTCTTTAATGATAACTTGAGGTTGACCGATTTGTAATTCATAACCTTCTCTTCTCATTGTTTCAATAAGAACTGACAAGTGCAATACACCACGTCCAAAAACCATAAATTTATCAGCAGAATCAGTATCACCTACTCTAAGAGCTAAGTTTTTTTCTAATTCTTTTGCCAATCTATCTTTTATGTGTCTAGATGTAACGAATTTACCTTCTTTACCAAAGAAAGGAGAATCATTAATAGTAAACAACATACTCATAGTAGGCTCATCAATGGCAATAGTTTGTAAAGCTTCCGGATTTTCAAAATCAGCAATAGTATCCCCAATTTCAAAACCTTCTACCCCAACGATAGCACAAATATCACCAGCAATAACTTCAGTTACTTTTTTACGGCCTAAACCTTCAAAAGTGTGCAATTCTTTGATTCTTGATTTAATAATTTTACCATCTCTTTTAACTAAAGAAATTGGCATACCTTCTTTTAAAATACCTCTTTCTAAACGGCCAATCGCAATACGACCTGTAAAAGAAGAGAAGTCTAAAGAAGTAATTAACATTTGAGGAGTTCCTTCAGAAACTTTAGGAGCAGGAACATTTGCAACCACCATATCTAATAATGGCTCAATATTGTCCGTTTGATTTTCCCAATGATCCGACATCCAGTTATTTTTAGCAGAACCATATACTGTCGGGAAGTCTAATTGCCACTCTTCAGCTCCAAGCTCAAACATTAGATCAAATACCTTTTCGTGAACTTCTTCAGGAGTACAATTTTCTTTGTCAACTTTATTAATAACCACACAAGGTTTTAAACCTAAGTCAATCGCTTTTTGCAAAACAAAACGAGTTTGTGGCATAGGTCCCTCAAAAGCATCTACTAATAAACAAACACCGTCCGCCATATTCAATACACGCTCTACTTCACCACCAAAATCGGCGTGACCAGGAGTATCAATAATATTGATTTTAGTTCCTTTATAAACAACTGATACGTTTTTTGAAGTAATTGTTATTCCTCTTTCACGTTCTAAATCATTATTATCAAGAATTAAGTCTCCAGTATTTTCGTTTTCACGAAAAAGTTGACAATGATACATAATTTTATCAACCAAAGTAGTTTTACCGTGGTCAACGTGAGCAATAATTGCAATGTTTCTAATAGATTCCATGTGTGATTTTTAGTGGCGCAAAGGTACACTTTATTTTGATTAAAAAAACTCTGTCATTAATACTTTCGCAATTAAGTATTTATAATTGCTCATTTTAAAAAAATTACTATTTATTTACCGCAAAAAAACACGAATTAATATTTTTTTTTTTATTTTTGAGTAATGAAGATTAAATCAAATAATATTATAATTTATTTTCTAATTCTATTCCTGTTGGTTTTGACAAACCAATACTTTGCTTTAAAAAATATTGGCCCTCAGAACCAGCAATTCTATTTATTCTTTTCAAACATTTTTCTTTTAATACTTGCTCTAGTAGTTATAAAATATGTTCTTTCCAAACAACATAAACAAACCAGTTCCTATATCAACGAACTAATAAAGAAAAATGAAGCTTTATTTAAATCCAATGAAAAATTTGATCTTGCTTCAAAGGCAACCAATGATACTATTTGGGATTGGGACATCAAATCTGGTCGTTTTATTTGGAATAAAGGAATTGAAACAGTTTTTGGATACCAACCTGAGGATATAGGAGATAATTTACAATGGTGGTTTGACAAAATTCACCCTGAGGATAGTTTAAAAATGTCGGTTAAACTTTACTCATTTATCTCAGAAAAAACAGAAAAATGGCAAGATGAATACCGTTTTCATTGTGCTGATGGAACCTACAAATATGTTCTTGATCGTGGCTTTCTAGTCAAAGACAATCAAGATAATATTGTTAGAATGGTTGGAGCCATTCAAGACATAACTAAACAAAAGGAAGAAGAGCAACGTTTAAAACTTCTAGAAACAGTTATCACACAAACCAAAGACATGGTAATAATAACAGAAGCTGAGGAAACAGAACGTGTAATTCCGAAAATAGTTTATGTGAACCCTGCCTTTTCAAAAATGACTGGTTACAAGCCTAGAGAAGTTATTGGAAAATCGCCTACTGTATTTATGAGTAGAAATAGTGTAAAGAATGACATTAAAAAATTAGCTGAAGCCTTAAAGAAAAAAGAGGAATTTACATTTGAAACTATTAATCACCGAAAAAACAATGATGAATATTGGGTGAATTTCACAATGATACCAATTACAAACAATAACAATCAACATTCTCATTGGATCTCTATTCAAAGAGATATTTCAGAAGAAAAAATCAGAGAAAAGGAAAGAGAGCAACTTATTAGTGAGTTGACTCAAAACAATAAAGATTTAAAACAATTTTCATATATCACTTCACACAATCTAAGAGCACCGTTATCAAATCTTACTGGACTACTAAACTTGATAGACGATATTGAAATTGAAAATGAAGAATTAAAAGAGGTAATCAATGGTTTTTCAAAATCAACAAATCTATTAAACGAAACTGTTAATGACTTAGTAAAGGTTGTCATCATTAAAGACAACCCATCCATTCAAAAAGAAGAGATTTCAATCAAAGAAGTATTTGAAAATGTATTTGAACAATTAAGCTTTTTAATAAGTATACATAAACCAATAATCAAAATGGATTTAGAAAAGATTGAAGTCCTTAAAACAAATAAATCCTATTTTGAAAGTATATTATTAAACCTAACAACAAACTCTTTAAAATACAAAGATCCAAATAGACAATTAAAAATAAACATCTCCTCTAAAAAAATTGATGATAAAACTACTTTAATTGTATTTAATGACAATGGAATTGGAATTGATCTTAACAGAAATAAAGACAAAATATTTGGATTATATCAAAGATTCCACAATTACCCAGATAGTAAAGGATTAGGCTTATATTTGGTAAAATCTCAAATTGAAACTATGGGAGGAACAATTACAGTGGAAAGTGAAGTAAATAAAGGAACAACATTCAAAATGCTATTTAAAACCGAATCAAATGCTTGATAAAATCTTATGTATTGACGACGACCCCATAACATTAATGTTATGCAAAAAGGTGATTTCAAAAGCTGAATTCTCTAAAGAAATTGATTTCTTTAAGAATGGCGAAGAAGCTATTCAATATTTCGACGAATTAAAAGACGAAAAAAACAAAGAAAACAAAATAACACCACCCAACTTAATCTTCTTAGATTTAAATATGCCCATTATGAATGGATGGGAGTTCTTAGATGTCTTTTCTGACAAAGACTATTACCTTGATTTCCCAAACACCAAAGTCATTGTATTATCATCTACAATTGACCCTAAGGACTTGAACAAGTCAAAATCGTATCCAATGGTTATTGAATTTCTATCTAAACCAATTACCAAAGAAATGTTAGAAACAATCAAAAGCACTATATAATACAAACAAAAAAAACTCCTTAACAGTGTTAAGGAGTTTTTATATATTATATAATATTAACTATTACAGTTTTGCAACATGTTTAGTCAATTTAGATTTTAAATTTGAAGCTTTATTATCATGGATAATATTTTTCTTAGCTAATTTATCGATCATAGAAATAACGCCAGACAATTTAGCAGCTGCATCAGATTTTTCAGTAGCTAATCTTAATGCTTTAATAGCATTACGAGTAGTTTTGTGTTGATATCTATTTAACACTCTTTTTTTATCGTTGCTTCTAATTCTTTTTAAAGCTGACTTATGATTTGCCATTTTATTTAGTTATTTTTTTTATAAAATTTGTAGCCCGTAGGGGAATCGAACCCCTCTTACCAGGATGAAAACCTGGCGTCCTAACCCCTAGACGAACGGGCCATTTTTGTTTTGGGAGTGCAAATCTATATTAAAAAAAGTTTTATGCAAAATT
>CANCJZ010000115.1 GCA_947378465.1 Flavobacteriaceae bacterium | reverse complement strand
ACTGATATGTGCGCGTTGTACCAATTTTTAACTCAAAAAGCCAAAAACGGTCTTCAAGACAGTGAAGTGGAATGGAATTTTCAAAAATACCTAATCAACGCTCAAGGGGAATTGGAAAAAGTAATTCAACCTCAAGTGCTGCCTAGTGATAGCTCGGTGGTGGAGTGGATTAAGAAGTAGGTTTTTTTTGTTGTAGGTACTGTGAGGTTCTAGATCGTTAGAAATAGCTTTTAATTGAATGGTCTTAGGGACTTTTTTTAGAGGAGCGATAATAAAAAACCCAGAGCTAGTCTGGGTTATAAATGTTGTTTTAAAGTGCAGGCACTAAAGCGTAATGATTAGTTGGGCACTGAGCTGCAAAATTAGGTCTTAACTAAAATGCAGCATTAATTTACTTCGTCTTTATAGATTATTATTCTTTAATGAATTTTTTAAAGAAATGCTTGTCTTCTGAAACAACATCAATAAAATAAATTCCTTTTGAAAGATTTTCTATATCGATTTCAGAGGTGTTTTGGGTTTGAATTAAAACTACTTTTCCCAAAGAATCAAATACTGTTATTTTATCAATAATCGATTTCATTTGAAATTGAACCACTTTATTGGATGGATTTGGAGCCATTTGCAATTCCTTGTCATCAGTATTTAACGAAAAGCTATCGTTAGATAAGGTAGCAATATAATTGATAATATCATTGGCACATCCTGATGATGCAACTGCAATCCATGGACTAACCTCTGTTGCAGAACAAATGGAACGAATGAAAAACACATAACATCCGAAGCCAGAAGGGATATTGGTTAATACAATTGGATTATTTGTAACTACTGTTCCAAATGTTGGCAAAACATCACCTGTATTAAAATTTGGCATTATAGCTATTTCCCAAGTTGTTGCAGTTCCATTTTCAGTCCAGCCTAACTGAACAGAAGTAGGGTTAGGAAATGAAAGAGTTAAATTAGAAGGAACTGTGCATTGTGCATTACCAATTATATTGATAAGCAGAAAAATTATTGTTATTATAGTTTTCATAATTATGGTTATTAAACCCTTTGTCAAATTATTTATTTGACAAAGGGATGAGATTATTTTTTTTTTTGAGATTAATTGTTACGTTGCTAAATCGAGCAATTTGGTAGTTAATTGCTAAATGAGAACGATTGATTTGTTTTTGAGGGCCAGCAATTCGATATATAGAAACTTTCCCAAAAACAGTGTATAAAGCTTAGATGCCTTCAAATGTTATTTGCCGTTTAAATATTCCTTCAGATGAAAGATTGATTTCATATTGTTTAGAATAGCCTTCAGTAAAGACTATAAACTTTAAAAAAGAGAACACGAAGTTGTAAAGCTTTTTCATTAGTATAGATTTTAAATAGGCAATTATTATTCTTTAATGAATTTTTTAAAGAAATGCTTGTTTTCTGAAACAACATCAATAAAATAAACTCCTTTTGAAAGATTTTCTATATCGATTTCAGAGGTGTTTTGGGTTTGAATTAAAATTACTTTGCCCAATGAATCAAATACTGTTATATTATCAATAATCGATTTCATTTGTAATTGAACCCTTTTATTGGAAGGGTTAGGAGCTATTTGCAAGTCCTTGTCATCCGTATTTTTTGAAAAGTTATCGTTAGATAATAAGGAAGCAAGATAATCATTGACCTCGTTAGAACATCCTGATGATCCTATACCAACCCATTGACTAACGTTTGTTAGAGAACAAGATGAACGAACAAAAAAAACATAACATCCATAAGTGGGAGGTAGACCAGTTATTATATATGGATAAGATGCTACTGAAACCCAACTTCCAGCTGTAGGTAATGGGGCTCCAACTATATAATCTGGCAACACTGCAATATCCCAAGCTGTTGCAGTTCCATTTTCTGTCCAGCTTAAAGATACATCTTGAACATTAATAGTCGAGTAAACTAAATTAGAAGGAGCAGGGCATTGTGCGTTAGCAATTGTATTGATAAGCAGAAAAATTAAAAGTACTATTCTTTTCATAGTTATTATAATTAAACCCTTTGTCAAATTATACTATTGACAAAGGGTTGACTTATGTTTTATTCTTTGATGTTCTCACATTTGAGTTGCTAATAGATTTTGTTCATTTTACTTAAAACTAAAAACTAAATTCCTTATTGCCCCAATACGACTTTAACATCAGTACGTTCATTATTTACCACTGCAACTGAAACTACTTTTGTGATATAACCTTCTTTAGAAAAGGTAAATTCATAAGTTCCTTCAGGAAGGGTTTTGATATAGCAGTTGCCTTTAGCTTTAGTTAAATAACGATTGTTAGAGTCTTTGATTTTTACCGTTACTTTAGGCAGTCCTTGGTTGTTTTTGTCAACAACTTGACAGCGAACAGCAAGTGTACGATAACCAGAATTGACGATAATACGACTGTTGGTATAATGGTTGTAAAAATGAGGTTCATTGCTTTGAACAACGCCTACTAATATGTCCATTTTGTTTTTAAGCAGGTCATCGGTTTCTGAGAATAATTGTAATAGTGCCTCTGTAGCTTCTTTTTTATCGATAATTCCTGTTCTAGGTTTAGGAATAAAGTCGTTGAATTCGTCTATATTGATTTTTAAATCGTTTACATCATCAATAACAACACTATAAGGTGTTAAATCAGTAATGAATTGAAGGGCAGTGTCGTGAATCATAGTCGCATTGGCAATGATTGCATTATCGGCTAATTTCTCAAGAAAGGTAATGGAAAGTTTTACTTTTTTAGCTAACTCTTTATTGTTGTTATTCACCGCAAAAGCTTCAATTTTGCGGGCAATAAAGAATATTTTTTTGATTAAATTTAATCTGATTTGTTCTTTATCAGCAGTAGTTCCAATTCTATTGGCTACTTGGTCACTAAAAAAATCTTTAATTTTATCAATATTACTTCCTAAAGTATTAATTGCGAGGTCCATTTGTGGCATTTGACCAATAATTGAAGCTGTTGTAGCTTTTAAAAAGATAAATACCACTTCGTACATTGTTAATTTGCGTTCTTGTAATCGATTCATAAGGCGTTCTTTTTTAATTAAACTTTGACAATACAAAATTACAAAATGAATAAATTAAATAATATTATAAATATTGACTTATTATTATGAATTTTGTTTTTTTATTAAAAAAACGACCAAAAAGATGATTTTTATGTAAGATGTTTGGCGATACCTTGAGATGTTTTGTTTATTGTATAAGATGTTTTGTAATTTAGTATATGATGTTTATGAAAAAGTATATGATGTTTTGATTAGATATCAAATATGTTGTAAAAAAACAAAATATAATAAGCAATCCTTTTAATGACTTTTAAATGCGGAAGGTTTTCTTAGCATTGCGGAAGGTTTTCTTGAGGTTGCGGAGGGTTTTCTTGGAGTTGCGGAAGGTTTTCTTGAGATTGCGGAAGGTTTTCTTGAAGTTGCGGAAGGTTTTCTTGACCAATCCTTGTAGATGTTGCCCAATCCTATGGATTTCTTGATTAATCCTTATATATGTTTAGAGTTGAAGAGTTATTTAGTTGCAAAGTTATTTAGTTGCAAAGTGACAAAGTTTCAAAGTTTCAAAGTTACAAAGTTACAAAGTTGCAAAGTTACAAAGTTACAAAGTTACAAAGTGCCAAAGAGCCAAAGAGGCAAAGTTGCAATGATGAATATCTAGAGCGATATTGTTTATATAATAAAGTATTACTGTAGAGGGGAGAATTTCCCAGATTAGTGTTGACCGATTTCTAATTATTTTTTCCAACCCACGCAGGGTTTTAAACCCTGCGAGGGTTCGAGACGTGTATATATAAGGTGATTTTGATATTTCAAATTTCTTGATGTTTTGTTTCCACCCATTATATCCACAACAACCTATTGCCTTTTCCCTAATGCCTAATTTCCACAACGGCCTATTGCCTAATGCCTAGATAATTGTTTCCACCCATTATTTCCACAACAACCTATTGCCTTTTCCCTAACACCTAATTTCCACAACGGCCTAATGCCTATTGCCTAATGCCTATTGCCTAATAAATGCTATTGCTCTATAATTAATTGAATGACTTCTTCATTAAAGGGTTTGGTATGATAGCCTTGTACGGATGGGTAATTCGCTGCCCGTGTTTCATCATTCGTATTGATTGAAGAGGTCATGATATAAATAGGGATGGAGTTGAAAGCTTTGTGATACTGGATGGCGTCGAGGAATTCCCAACCGTCCATAATGGGCATATTTAAGTCTAAAAAAATAAGGTCGGGGATGGTGTTCTTTTTTAAACTTTCCAAAGCCACTGCGCCATTGTCAAAATAGAGCACGGATTGAATAGCGGGGTAAAAACTAAAATGTTGTTCCATCAAGTATTGAGTGATGGGGTCGTCTTCAATAACATAGATGAGGTTAATTTGTTTCATAGTAGGTTTATTTAAATTATAGCTTGGGGCTATTATTGAGATTCTATTTCATGGACTATTGTATGAATTACGTTATCAATTTTTAAGGCTGATTCATTTATTTTGGAAAGGTAGGTTGATTGTTCTTCAGGATTTAGAATTTGCTTCTTTTTTTGAATAAAATCCGTTAATCCAATGATGTTGGTCAGCGGGCTTCGCAATTCGTGAGAGTGTTGCCAGGCTATTTTTTTTAAGGATTCAATTTGTGTATTGATTTGTTTCTCTTGTTTTTTCCTAACATCAATATCTTTGGCATTGAAGGCCGCGCCAATCAAATGGTTTTTATTGTCTCTTACGGGAAAATAGGTGATTTCATACCATTTGTAAACCCCTTCAACGAAGGTTAGTTTTTTTTCAATTTGAATCGTGGCTCCTTTAAAGCAGGCTTCAAAATTTTCCTTAAATGAATTATCGCCATCGCCACTAACGTATTTCAACATATCGTCTCCAATTTGAGGGGTGATATCCCAAGCCGATTCAATATGATTAGAAGCCACTTTGTTCAGGGATAAAATTTTGAAATTAACATCGATCAAAATATTAGAATCAGTAGAACTGTCAAGAATCGCATTGAGTCTGATTTTTGTTTTGTCATTTTCAATTTTTTGCTTTTCTAATTGAGAGTACAAGGGTCTAATGAATAAGATGAACTCAGATATAATGACTAATAGTGTTATAAAAGCAAGAATGAATTCAGAAATTTTTATTTTAAATAATTTAGCTTCTGAAGTGAATTGGTAGAGTGCAACAATCTTTTCCGCTGTTTCGAGATAAGTGTTTTGGTTTTGTATGAGTTGTTTTATAGGTACCGACGCAAGTTGGTGTCGGTTCGCAACAATCCAATTCACCTTGGGAGTTAACGCTTTCAGATAATCGTTAATTTGTGGGATATCCGTAGGAGGGATTTTCAATTGAGCATTTCCATTAAGCAGCGCATAGTGCACTTTTTTCCAATGATCAATGGTTTGTTGAAGGTTATCAGCGACTACTTTTTGAGAAGGGTCTTCTTTTTGCTCAATAGTGAGCACGATTATTTTTTGACTTAGCGCTCTTTGTCTGGCAGAGTAACTGATGACTGTTGAGTCTATTTCTTTTTGCCCTAACCAATATTGTATTAATAGTTGATTGAATACTATCAATAGAATGGTAATTGTAACTACCCAAAAATATTTCGTTATCTTCTTGTTTTTGTAATTCAAAATCAAAAAATTATTGGCTGTTCAAATTAAATTAGTAATTAATCCTTCTTTTTTGGAATGCTAAAAATAAAGGCACTTCCTTTATCAATTTCACTTTCCACGTTTAGTGTTCCACCATTGCGTTCGATAAAATCTTTACAGAGTAACAATCCTATACCGTTCCCTTTTTCTCCATTCGTACCATAGGTTGAGGTATATTCGGTTTTGTCGAATAGTTTTGAAATTCGATCGGCATCCATTCCAATTCCTTGGTCTTTTATTTCGATTTGGTGGTGATTGTCCATTTCTATGCTGATGATTTCAATGCTTTTGCCTTCAGGCGTAAATTTGATCGCGTTAGAAATCAAATTACGAAATACCGTCATTAGCATATTTCTATCGGCATATAATAAGGTGTCGTTAGGAATTTGTATAGATATGGATATGTTTTTACTTTGCAAACTTTCCTTAAATAAATCAATGGTTGTTTTTATCAAACCACTTAGCTTTATTTCTTCAGGCGAATAAGAGATTTCATCGAGTTGTGAGCGCGCCCATGCTAAGATGTTTTCCATCAAATTATAAGCGGAAGTAGATGATTTTTGAATCATTCGCAATACCTTTTTTACATTTTCAGTATCGCTCAAGTCCGATGATTTTAATAAAAAATCCAATAAGGGTTTGAGTGTTCCAATAGGTTCTCTTAAATCGTGACCAATGATGGAGAATAATTTATCCTTAGTCGCATTTAATCGTTTCAAATGCTCCTCTGATTTTTGCAAATCCATAATGGAGAGTCGCAACTCTAAAAGGCGCATCAATTGATTGGCTAAAATCTTTAAAGCATTGATTTGTGAAGCATCCAAATGACGAGGTTCGTTATCAATCACACATAAAGTACCTAAGGCGTGGCCTTTAGGCGAAACCAAAGGGATTCCTGCATAAAACACCACAAAGGGATTGTTCGTAACCAAAGGATTATCGCTGAAGCGTTCGTCAATGCGAGAATCAGGAACGATAAAAATGTTCTCTTGATCGTTAATCGCATGCGCACAGAAGGCTAATTCACGGGCAGTTTCTCGAACTTCCAATCCATAATTGGATTTGAACCACTGGCGTTTGTCATCAATTAAGCTGATTAAACTGATAGGTGTGCCACAGATTTGGGAGGCTAAAAAGGTGATTTCGTCGTACTCTTTTTCAGGTAGGGTGTCCAGAATAGAGTAACTTTCGAGTTCTAGTAAACGTTCATTTTCGTTTTCTTTCTTTTTGGGGAAAAGCATTTTATTAAATAATTAATGGTTAAAACTAAACTGAAATATCGATTAAATACAAATATACACGATAAAGTGTTTGTTTTGTAGTTTTTGTTTAAAAAAAACATTTTATTTTTTTATATAAAAAAGAAAAGCGTTCCTTGACTTATTTGATACTTATTAATTAGTAACTTTAGGTCGTGCTAATACATTGTACTACTCCCTACGATAAATGAAAAAATACCTATATTCACTTTTAGTCTTCTCCATTTTGGTAGCCTGTAAAGGTCGTGAGGAATCGGTTCCTTTAACACCTATTTTAAAGAACAAAGCGCCCATACAAAAGGGACTAGCTCATAGTGATACCTTATCAAAGGAATCAGCACAAGGGCAATCGAAGGGCAAAGAGCTGCCACAAAGTAAGCGTCGTATCATTTTAAAAAAAATGAAACCAGTATTTGGATATCGGTTTGTCATTAAAGGTGATTTTGATGGCGATGGCGAACAGGAACAATTGCTGGAGCATTTTTATAGTTTGAAAACAAATAAGGAAACGAATAAGTTTTATGAAAACATTCCCGATTATGGCGATTTAGTGACCTTAACTATAAAAAAAGATCCCTATTCTTTCGTTTCGTGTACCAACAAAAACATTAAAAACTTAGAAATATCGCAAGGAGGACAGTTGTTAGGATTGTCTTATTTGAAAAATGAAGGAGACTTGAATGGGGATGGAACGGATGAAGTATCGTATGTGGTCAATTGGGCCGATTGGTCAAATTTGAATCATTGGCATTTGATGACCTATAGAAATCAGCAATGGGAAGAACTCTATACGTTCTCCATTTGGGATTGGCAATTGCCTGATTTGCCTGAAACCTTTAATGAATATGGAATGTTTGGTTTGCAAAATAAATACATCAATGCCCATAATACCAAAGCGAATAAGGCTATTGAAAAGGATCTTCTGGAGTTTAAAGGATTGGTTCGAAAAATAGCAAAGGACAGTATTGAAATATACTATATGACCAATGAAGCAGAATTGGATACTTTGGGTGTGAATCTTAAATACTGTCTTAAAAAAGAGGATCGCAGTCCGAAGAATGGAATCTAAACCGTAGTTTTGTGATTTAACCAAAGTAATTTATGCCTACTACAAGTTTAAAAGAGTTAGCACAATTATTCCTCAAACTGGGTTGTACCGCATTTGGAGGCCCCGCGGCTCATATTGCAATGATGCACGAGGAAGTGGTTCGCAAAAGACAATGGTTTACCGAACAGCATTTTTTAGATTTGATAGGGGCAACCAACTTGATTCCGGGTCCTAATAGTACTGAGATGGCGATTCATATAGGGCAGGAGCGAGCAGGATGGAAGGGGTTGATTGTTGCTGGTTTGTGTTTTATACTACCTGCAGTGTTAATTACAGGAACCCTTGCCTGGCTTTATAAAGACTATGGACAACTTCCGCAAGTTCAACCTTTTATTTATGGAATAAAGCCGGCTATCATTGCCATTATTCTTGCTGCCATATATCCCTTGGCACAAAAATCAATAAAAACAATTCCCTTGGTGATTATCGGTATAAGTGTTTTGGTACTTTCACTGTTGCATTATAATGAAATGGCACTATTGTTTGGGGCAGGTTTTTTAGGTTTGTCACTACAGTTATTTCGTTCTGAAAAAGGAATTCCAAGTATCTTCCCAATGCTACTGATGCCTTTTACTACAGAGCAAGCGGCAAATAATACCCAATTGTTTTTTATTTTTTTAAAAATAGGCGCGCTCCTTTACGGTAGTGGTTATGTGCTTTTTGCCTTTCTAGATTCAGAGCTCGTAGCCACAGGGATATTGCCGCGCCAACAGCTAATTGATGCTATTGCTGTGGGGCAATTTACTCCTGGACCAGTCTTTTCTTCGGTTACTTTTATAGGATATCAAATCAATGGATGGACGGGGGCTATTGTCGCTACTATTGGGATTTTTCTACCTTCTTTTATATTTGTAGCAATGCTGAATCCAATAGTAAAGCTGATGCGAAACTCAACCGTGTTTGCTTCTTTTTTAGATGCGGTTAACGTCGCTTCAATTGCAATTATTATTGCCGTGTGTTATACAATGGGCAGCAGTTCTATCACGGATTGGCGTGCCGTGCTTATTGCAGGACTCAGTCTTATTGTGACCTTCGGTTTCCGCAAAGTCAATTCGGCTTTTGTAGTAATTGGAGGATCCTTGCTGGGCGCGGTGTTGTTGAGGTTTTTTTAGGTTTTAGGTCCGTTGTGGAATATTGCTTCTTTTGAAATTGCTTGAATTTCTATTTGTTTATCAAATATTAAAAACCTGACAGATTCGAGATGTGAAATATTATTTGATTATAATTCTTGGATGGGTTGAAACCCATCGTTGCAA
>CANCJZ010000114.1 GCA_947378465.1 Flavobacteriaceae bacterium | reverse complement strand
TATCCGACGGGAGGTTCTAACTTTTTTATTTAAAAAACAGGTATCCATCGGGAGATTCCATGTATCTATCGAGAAATTGCATCTATCCGACGGGAGGTTCCTAGTATACGGTGGCAATATCATAGTATACGATTGCAATATCATAGTATACGGCGGGAGATTCCTAGTATACGGTGGCAATATCCTAGTATACGGCAGGAGATTCCTAGTATACGATGGCAATATCCTAGTATACGGTGGCAATATCGTAGTATACGGCGGGAGTTTCCTGGTATACGGCGGGGGGTTCCTAGTATACGGTGGCAATATCATAGTATACGGTGGTAATATCATAGTATACGGCGGGAGATTCCTAGTATACGATGGCAATATCCTAGTATATGGCGGGAGGTTCCTAGTATACGATAGCAATATCCTAGTATACGGTGGTAATATCATAGTATACGGCGGGAGGTTCACGGTATACGGTAGTAGTCATTGGATTGGATTTGGTGTTTGGGATTTATCACTAATTAGAATGTTCTCGCAGTCTATAAAAAGGAACACGGATTTGACGGATCACTTCGTGAAACACGGATTACTACGGATTTACAGGATAAAAACGGATTGTCGGGGATTTATGTAGATTGGGGATTTAGGATGGGGTTAGGTAAGGATGGGTTAAAACCCATCCCTATTGAACAAGTATTGGGGTTATGTTGTGTTTTTTGATTGTGTTTTACTGATATTATTAAATATAGTTTTGGATTGGTGTTTGGGATTTGGGATTTGTAATTTGTTTTTTTCTTATGAAAGAGTTTATTGAATTTTGGAAGATAAATTATTTTATGATGTAGGATTTTGCAGCAGGGATGGGAGCGATATCCTTTTCCTTTTTTCTTTAAAAAGGAAAAGATAAAGCGGACAGCCCGGCCCGAAGGGGCTGCCCAAATTGAACTATAAATTGTGGATAATAGTAGTTGAGGATTATTGGCATAAAAAAAGCTGCCCGAGGACAGCTTGTTTATTATTTTCTATTTAGTTTAGAGAGTAATCGAAGGAATTCAACATACAACCATACTAAGGTGATCATTAATCCCATTGCGCCAAACCATTCCATGTATTTTGGCAGACGGCTTTGGGCTCCTTTTTCGATGTTGTCGAAATCCAGGAACAGATTCATTGCTGCAATGATAATTACGAATACACTAAATCCGATGCTCATTAAAGAGTTACCATAATGGAAGGGTTGGAAACTTGTGAAAAGGGTAAGTAACCATGAAATTAGATAAAAGGTTGCAATTGCCAAAGTGGACGCGATTACTACAGAACGGAATTGCTCTGTTACTTTTACTATTTGGAATTTGTAGAGCGCTAAACATACCATAAAGGTTACGAATGTTGCGCCTACGGCTTGAATCACGATGTCTGGGAATTTCATTTCAAATATAGCAGAGATGCCTCCAATGAATAGCCCTTCAAATATGGCATATCCAGGTGCTAAATAAGGTGCGCTTTGAGGTTTGAATGCAGTGATTACTACTAAAATTAATCCGACGATAGCGCCACCAATGGTTAAAAATATTGGATTGTTGCCTGTAGCCACCATGTACCAAGTGATTGAAGCACCTGCGACTAGTAAAAGTAATAAAGTAAAACTTTTGTTGATTGTTCCTGAAACGGTCATCGTGTTATTGTAGTCAATAACTACTGAATGGTTGTCGTGAATTTCTTCGTAAGGGGTGTCCGTAACGGAATTAAAGGCTTTGTTTTTAAAAAACGGGTTTTTTGAATTCATAACATTAAGTTTTTAGCGTATCAAATATAGTAAAGTTTGGTAAAAAAAAGAGTTGCCAAATAAAATTTAGCAACTCTTTAAGAAATGTATCGTTTGTGTTATTCTATTTCAGAGATTCTCAAGGTGTTTACCATTCCTTTGTCAACAACAGGCATTGCGGCAAGATTGATTAGCATATCTCCTTTTTTTACATAACCGTTTTCTTTAGCGATTTGGTTAATGTCTTCTACGGTATTGTCGGTGCTGACGAATTTGTCGTAGAAGAAAGAATTTACTCCCCAAAGCAAGCTTAATTGGGTAAGGATATTTCTGTTAGAGGTATATACTAAAATATGTGCTTGCGGACGCCAAGCCGAGATTTGGAAAGCGGTATATCCGCTATTGGTCAAGGTTGAAATGGCTTTGGCTTTGATATCATTGGCCATAGTAGCGGCGTGATAACAAATGGATTTAGTGATGAAACGTTTGGTACGAACGTGTGGTGCGTTTTGAGGCACGACAATAAGCGGTGAATCTTCCACGGCTTCGATGATTTGAGTCATTTTTTCAATAACTTGAACGGGGTAGTTCCCCACCGATGTTTCCCCTGAAAGCATTACTGCATCAGCTCCATCCATTACTGAATTGGCAACGTCGTTTACCTCAGCACGAGTAGGAGTTAAGCTGGTAATCATTGTTTCCATCATTTGAGTGGCAACAATTACGGGGATGCGAGCTGTTTTGGCTCTATGGATAAGTTTCTTTTGAATTAAAGGTACTTCATGTGCTGGAATTTCGACACCAAGATCACCACGAGCGACCATCAAACCATCGCAGAAAGCGACAATTTTGTCAATGTTTTCAACGGCTTCTGGTTTTTCGATTTTAGCAATGATTGGAATTTTATGGATAGAATTTTTAGCAATTAAGTCTTGCAATTCTTCTAAGTCGGCAGGAGTTCTAACGAAAGAAAGGGCGATCCAGTCCACTTGGTTTTCGATAGCAAAAAGGGCATCTTTGATGTCTTTTTGAGTTAAAGCAGGAAGGGAAACTTTGGTATTAGGAAGGTTTACACCTTTTTTAGATTTTAAAGGACCGCCTTGAATTACTTTACAAACTACTTCCGTAGTTCCATTGGTTTCAAGGGCTTCAAACATCAATTTACCGTCGTCAAGAAGAACGCGTTCGCCTGGTTTTACGTCTCTAGGGAATTCTTTATAATTCATGTATACTCGCTTAGCCGTTCCAGGAACGTCTTCGGCAGTTTGAAAGGTAATGATATCGCCTGGGCTTACCACTACATCTTCGCTCATAACTCCGACACGAAGTTTAGGGCCTTGTAAATCGGCAAGGATACCGGTGTTGTAACCGAATTCAGCGTTTAAACTTCTGATGATGTCGATGCGTTCTTTAACATCTGAATAATCAGCATGGGAAAAATTGATACGGAATACATTTACTCCGGCTTCAATCATGTCTTTAATGACTTCTTTTGAACTACAGGCAGGGCCAAGAGTAGCTACAATTTTAGTCTTTTTTCTTGTTGGCATTTTTATTAAAAAATTAAATTGTTTTTCGATTTTAAGTTGTCTATGTCTATTTCGTAAACGGTAGAAATTCGATCCATAGTGTTGATTGTTGAAATGAGCTCTTTGATTTGATAAAGGTCTTTAGCGCCTTCGATTTTTATAAAAAAATTGACTTTTTTATATTCGGGGATAAAGTACACTTTGGTTAAGAATTCGGTATCGCTTTTGGCGAAAAGATCTTGACTTTGGGTGTTTTGTTTGTGCTCAATTTCAATTTCATTTTGAATCAGATTCCAATAAACGGTACTTTCATGTTCTTCAAAAATATAATTGGTAAAAAAGAACGTTCCATTTTTCTGTTCTAGTTTGACCTCATTTTTATTTCTGCACAAATTGATTTTTAAGGCTCGATTTAAAAAAAAGGCTAAACGATAATCCTCTAAAGAAGTATGAATAGCGATGACTTGTAAGTCGGTTTTATTTAGTTCGTCTTCCTCAATGAGCAATTTATAAGTAGCCATTTTGTTCCAAAATAAGTTGTAAATATAAGGGTTCTAGTTATTCAAAAAACAATTGGAGAATTATATTAACATTAATTTATAAACGAAAACGTTATCGTATTTTATTAAATGTTATTTTTTTTTGTTAATTTTTTCTTGAAATAAGAAATAGGCGCGTTTGGAAGCAATTTCTTCGGCTTTCTTTTTAGAAGTAGCACGAGCTTTGGCAACGACCTTATCGTCGATAGACAATTTGACTCCAAAATACTTTTGGGAGTCGTTCCCATTATCGTCAAAGATGTCGTAATGGAATTGTTTTTTTTCTTTTTGACACCATTCAATCAACAAACTTTTGTAGCTGATTACTTTTCCTTCGAGACGGGCGATGTCGACATAAGGGAGGATTACTTTTTTGCGAATGAACTCTTCACAACCGGCGTATCCTTTGTCTAAGAAGATAGCGCCAACAAGGGCTTCAAAGATGTTACCGTGAATGTTTTCGCCGAAATGAGAAGAAGGCACTTTGCTTTCCACTAAAGCGATAAGGTTAAGGTCTTTTCCTAATTCATTGAGATGCTCACGACTTACGATTTTGGAGCGCATTTTGGTTAAATAGCCTTCGTCACCAAGAGGAGCTTCTTTATAAAGATAGGCTGCGATCACCGAACTCAACATAGAATCGCCAAGGAATTCAAGGCGTTCGTAGTTAAAAGGGTTTCCGTCTTTGTCGAGTTTATTAGAAGAGCGATGGGTGAATGCTTTTTCGTAATAATCTAAATTAACGGGTTTGAAATCAATAATTTTTTGAATAGAAACAAAAAAATTCCCGCCTTCTGTAGGACGGGAATTTCTAGAAAATATTTTTTTAAGAATTCGCATGAACACTTAGTCTTGTAATTTTTTGAATAAAACACAAGCATTGTGACCACCGAAGCCAAAAGTATTACTCATAGCGACGTTGATTTCTCTTTTTTGTGCTTTATTTAAAGTCAAATTCAATGAAGGATCGATGTTTTCATCTACCACAGTGTGGTTAATGGTTGGAGGGACGATACCGTGCGTCATTGCTAAAATTGAGGCAATAGCTTCAATAGCACCCGCAGCTCCAAGAAGGTGACCCGTCATGGATTTGGTTGAATTGATATTAATGTTTTTAGCATGAGAGCCAAATACATGGCTGATTGCTTTTAACTCCGCAACGTCTCCTAGCGGAGTTGAAGTTCCGTGAGTATTGATGTGGTCTACTTGATCAGGAGTCATTCCAGCATCGCGCAAAGTGTTTTCCATTACTGCAATTACTCCAATCCCTTCAGGATGAGGAGCGGTTAAATGGTATGCGTCAGACGACATTCCACCACCACCAACTTCGCAATAAATTCTAGCGCCTCTTGCTTTGGCATGTTCGTATTCTTCTAATACTAATGCGCCTGAACCTTCACCAAGAACGAATCCATCACGAGTGGCATCAAAAGGACGCGAAGCCGTTTCAGGGCTATCGTTTCTAGTAGATAAAGCATGCATAGAATTGAATCCACCCATACCCGCAATAGTAACTGCGGCTTCAGAACCCCCAGAGATGATGACATCACACATTCCTAAACGGATGTAGTTGAAGGCATCAATCAAGGCATTCGCTGAAGAAGCACAAGCAGAAACAGTAGTATAATTAGGGCCCATATAGCCATTTCTCATAGAGATATGAGCAGGAGCAATATCGGCAATCATTTTAGGAATAAAGAAAGGATTGAATTTAGGAGTACCATCGCCTTTGGCGTAATACATTACTTCTTCTTGGAAGGTTTCTAAACCACCAATTCCAGCACCCCAAATAACCCCAACTCTTTGTTTGTTAACATTGTGATCGGTTAAACCCGCATCTTTAATAGCTTCGTCACTAGCAGCCACTGCATATTGCGCAAATTTGTCTAATCTTCTGGACTCTTTGCGATCCATATAGTTTTCAATGTTGAAGTTTTTCACTTCGCACGCAAACTTAGTTTTGTGTTTTTCAGTATCGTAATAAGTTATAGGAGCCGCCCCACTTTTACCATTCACTAAACCATCCCAATATTCTTGGATAGAATTTCCAATAGGAGTTAAAGCTCCAAGACCGGTTACAACAACACGCTTTAATTGCATAATGATTCGTATTTATATTGTTTTAAACAAATAATACCCATGTTTTCTTTACTTTATAGAGCTTAAAGAGACAAGGGTATTTCAATATAGTGTGATTGAAATTCAATCAAAAATAGTCTAATTTTTTGAAAAATAATAAAACCCGTATGCCATAATAGAATACGGGTAATATGTTTTATTATTTTTTTGCTTCTTCGATGTAAGAAATAGCTTGACCAACTGTAGCAATGTTTTCTGCTTGGTCGTCTGGAATTTGAATATCAAATTCTTTTTCGAACTCCATAATAAGCTCAACAGTGTCTAATGAATCAGCTCCTAAATCGTTAGTGAAGCTTGCTTCTGTTACAACTTCGTTTTCGTCAACGCCTAATTTGTCTACGATAATCGCTTTAACTCTTGATGCAATGTCTGACATAATTTCTAATTTTTAATTTTAATTTGTTGGCAAAAATAAAAAACTTTATTTTAATACAACACTTTAGTTAATAAATGTAAGGGCGAAATTAAAAAAATATTTTAATAATGGCCGTAATTATTTTATTTATTATCATTTATTATTCTTTTTTTTGTGGTTCCAAAACACACAACAGATGAATAACATAGTGATATTTGCATCAGGTTCAGGCTCTAATGCAGAGAAAATTATACAGCACTTTGCCGATAATTCCAACTCTAAAGTAGTATTAGTTCTATCTAATAATCCGAATGCCAAAGTATTAGAACGAGCAGAGCGCTTGAATGTTCGAGCAGCGGTTTTTGACAGAACAGGGCTTAATGCGGGTGAAGTATTGGGTTTATTGCAGGAAGTACGAGCTGATTTAATTGTTCTGGCTGGTTTTTTATGGAAATTTCCAGAGAGTATTATCAAAGAATATCCTAATAAAGTGATTAACATTCATCCAGCTCTTTTACCTAAATACGGAGGAAAAGGAATGTATGGAATGCATGTTCATCAGGCCGTTCTGGAGCATCATGAAAAAGTAACAGGAATTACGATTCATTATGTAAATGAGCATTATGATGAGGGAGGGATTATTTTTCAGCAAGAAGTCAATATAGAAGACTGTACCTCAGCAGAAGCAATAGCCGAAAAAATACATCAATTAGAACACCGTCATTTTCCAGAAGTCATCGAACAACTCTTAAAACAATAACAAGCTATGTCACATCAAGTCCATATCTATACGGATGGCGCTGCCAAAGGGAATCCAGGCAACGGAGGTTATGGCGTAGTGATGGAATTAGTAGGCACTCCTTATAAGAAGGAATTCTATGAAGGCTTTCGTTTGACTACTAATAATAGGATGGAATTGTTAGCTGTGATTGTAGGTTTGGAAAAACTGAAAACTCCTAACATGAAAGTTTTGATCGTGTCCGACTCCAAATATGTGGTGGATTCGGTTGAAAAGAGATGGGTGTTTGGCTGGGAGAAAACGGGCTATAAAGGGAAAAAGAATCCTGATTTATGGATGCGCTTTTTAAAAGTATACCGAAAACATCAAGTCGATTTTAAATGGATTAAAGGACATAACAATCATCCGCAAAACGAACGTTGCGATGAATTGGCAGTTATGGCGTCCTTGCAATCCAAATTGTCTGTTGATGCTTTTTATGAAAAAGAAGAATCGAAGCTGTTATAATTTGATATTTTTAATACTTTTACTATAATTATTAAATCTACTTAATTATGAAAGCAACAGCTATAAAAAATGTAAACGATAAATTAAAAAATTTACCAGACAGCTTGATTGAAGAAGTAGCATGTTATATTGATTTTTTAGCTTACAAATATTCTCAAGAATCCAATCAAATTCCTCAATGGCAAAAAGAAGAAGTTTTAAATCGAATTAATCTTAATGAAAAAGCAGTTGATGCTTTTGAGATGATTGATAAACTGAATGAATAAGCAATGGTTAACTTCACAATTATTGCAGATCCAAAAGTAAAGAATGATTTAAAAGAAGCACGAGATTTCCTAAATTCAAGAAGAAAAGGGTTTGGTGAAAAATTCTTAATTGAATATAGGTTGGCATTGAAATACTTACAAAAGGCCCCTAATTTTCAAGTCAGGTATAATAATGTTCATTGTTTACCAATGAAAACATTTAAATATATGATTCATTTTAAAATTGACGGAGAAAATAAAATTATCCACATTTATGCTATACTTTCCACGCATTTGAATCCTGATAAGTCTTGGATTAAATAATTATTAATAAAAGAGAAAATTCAATACTAATCAACCATGAAAAAAATAGTAACCCCATTATTACTAATAATTTCTTTTGTTTCTTTCGCACAAGAGGCTAGTTACTATACTAATAAAAACTTTCTAAAGATTTTAAATAAAGACACTACTTATGTGGCTTTGCGCAATAAAATCACTCAGGAATACATTCATTCCAATCCTGGGAGTTGGGGAGAATTTGTGAAAGATGTGGATGAGGATATTAAAACAACGGACAAGATTATCGCTTTTACATTTGATGCCTGTGGCAAAGAAAAAGGGACTGGTTACGACCAAGAGTTAATTGATTATTTAAAAAGAGAATCGATTCCTGCAACCTTGTTTATTACAGGACGATGGATCGACGATCATTTCGATACGTTTAAAGAATTGGCTTCGGAGAAGTTATTTGAAATAGAAAATCACGGTTTGAATCATCAGCCTTGTTCCATAGATGGAGAGAGTGAATACGGTATTCACGGAACGGCAACTGTGGGAGATGCTTTTGATGAAATAGAAGCCAATGTTCGAAAAATAGCCGCAATCACAGGTCATAAACCACATTTTTATCGATCGGCAACCGCTTTTATAGACGAGGCCTGTGCTAAAATGGCTCGAAAACTGAATGTTCAAGCAATTAGTTTTCAAGTATTGTCAGGCGATGCGGTGCCTTTTACACCCATCAATGAAATTGAAAACAACGTCCTCAAAAATGTAAAACCTGGAGCTATCGTGATTATGCACATGAATCACCCGCAATGGAATACTTTTGAAGCATTAGAACGCATCGTTCCTAAACTTAGAGCAGAAGGTTATCGATTTGTACAAATAAAAGATTTTCCGTTGTATAGTGTTAAGGGGCAGGAGTAAAATCATTAAAACATTGCTTTTCATAAGTTTTGCAACTCTGCAACTTATAACTTATCTTTGCGCCTTTAAATAAGAAAAGAAAATAATGAACAAACTTTTAATCGTAGGAACGGTTGCTTTTGATGCTATCGAAACTCCTTTTGGTAAAACAGACAAAATATTAGGTGGAGCAGGAACCTTTATTGGATTATCCGCTTCTCATTTTAATGTAAAATCAGCAATTGTTTCCGTAGTTGGTGACGATTTCCCTCAAGAATATTTAGATTTATTAACCGATAGAAATATTGATATTTCAGGAATTGAAATTGTAAAAGGAGGAAAAACCTTCTTTTGGAGTGGTAAATACCATAACGATTTGAATTCTCG
>CANCJZ010000113.1 GCA_947378465.1 Flavobacteriaceae bacterium | reverse complement strand
CATTGTTTCTGGCAAAGTCAACCTGCTCCTGCATATAGGATTTAAGTTTCGGATACGTTTTGTAATACGCATCAATCAAGTCAGCGCTTTCTTTTCGGGAAAGCGATGTTTGATTACTCAATCCAAAAGCCGATACCCCATAGATGATTCCAAAGTTAACCGTTTTGGCATTGCTTCTTTGCTCTTTTGTTACCTCTTCCAAAGGAATATTAAATACTTTGGCTGCTGTACTTCGGTGAATATCTTCATTATTTTGAAATGCTTTAATCATATTTTCCTCACCCGATAAGGCTGCAATGATACGCAACTCTATCTGCGAATAATCGGCAGAAAGTAGGGTGTAGTTTTCATCTCTTGCTATAAATGCCTTACGAATCAAACGCCCACGTTCGGTACGGATAGGAATGTTTTGCAAGTTTGGATTATTCGAACTCAAACGCCCTGTTGCCGCTACCGTTTGCATATAATCGGTATGCACTCTTGCGGTTTTAGCGTCTACTTGGTTGGGTAAAGCATCGATATAAGTACTTTGAAGTTTTACCATTTGACGCCATTCTAAAATGTCTTTTACAATCTGATGCTCGTTTGCTAAATAGGATAGTACCTCTTCACCAGTCGCATATTGACCCGTTTTGGTCTTCTTTTGTTTAGCACCTCCTATTTTTAATTTGTCAAATAATACATCTCCCAATTGTTTTGGTGAAGCCAAGTTGAATTTCTCTCCAGCAGTTTCATAAATCTTTTGCTCAAAGGCATTGATTTCTTTTTGCATCTCCACCGACATACTTTTTAAGAAATCAACATCCAATCGAATACCTTCCGTTTCCATCGCAGCCAATACAGGAATTAATGGGATTTCTATTTCGTCAAACAACTTTTTAGTTTCGGCTTTGTCCAATATAGGGCTGAATACCTCTTTAAGTTGTAGTGTGATATCCGCATCTTCTGCTGCATATTCTTTGATGTCTTCCAACGGAACATCGCGCATCGATAATTGGTTTTTACCTTTTTTGCCGATTAAGGTTTCGATCGATTTTGGAGCATATTTCAAATAGGTCTCTGACAACACATCCATATTGTGTCGCATATCAGGATTGATCAAATAATGCGCAATCATCGTATCAAAGAGTTTTCCTTTAACACTAAGTCCGTAATTCGATAATATCTTAAGGTCGTATTTGATATTTTGTCCAATCTTCTCAATCGATTCACTTTCAAAGAAAGGTGCAAACTTAGCCGCTAATGCTTTTGCTTCATCTTGGTTTTCTGGAAAAGGAACATAAAAAGCTTTCCCTTTTTCGTAGGAAAACGACATTCCTACTAGTTCAGCGTGCAATGTGTCTATACCTGTAGTCTCCGTGTCAAAACACACCGAAGGTTGATTCATTAAATTTTGCAAAAGCAATTTTACTGGTAAATCCCCTTGCACCACTTGATACAAATGCTCCGTGGTTTCTAATGTAGCATAAAACGAATTCGGTTTTACCTCGTCCGTTTCTTCATCGGAAAAACCAAACAAATCAAATTGGTTTTCATTCTTTGGCGCTGCTTTCTTTGCAGGTTTAGGGGTTTCGGAAGCGTCTCCATTAGGATCTATTTCGTCATACTCTTTTCCTGTGCCAAATAATTTATCGAATTGCGTCTTCATTTGTCGGAACTCCAACTCTTGAAAGATAGTGTCCGTTTTCTCTACATCAGGTTTGGATAACTCAAAATCATCCGCATTAAATGTCACAGGACAATCCAATAAAATAGTGGCTAATTTTTTAGACAGTAATCCCAATTCTGCATTGGCTTCAATCTTATCTTTTATCGCTCCTTTTAATTGGTGCGTATTGGCCAACAGATTCTCTAACGAACCAAATTCAGCCAAAAACTTCTTAGCTGTTTTTTCTCCAACTCCTGGTAATCCTGGAATATTATCGGCAGCATCCCCCATCATTCCCAAATAGTCAATCACTTGTAGTGGATCAGTAATTTCAAATTTCTCTAATACCTCAGGAATTCCCCATATCTCAATATCATTCCCCATTCGTGCCGGTTTGTACATAAAGATATTCTCCGATACCAACTGTGCAAAATCCTTATCAGGCGTCACCATAAACACTTGAAATCCCTCTTTCTCGGCTTGTTTGGCCAATGTTCCAATCAAATCATCCGCTTCAAATCCCGCTTTTTCCATAATCGGAATATGCATCGCTTTTAACAATTCTTGAATATATGGAACCGCAATTTTAATCGCTTCAGGAGTTTCATCGCGGTGGGCTTTGTATTGTGGGTACATTTCAAAGCGGTATTCACTACCGCCCTTGTCAAAAGCTACCGCCAAATGATCTGGTTTTTCTCTTCTTATCACGTCCATTAAGGAGTTCATAAAACCCATTATGGCAGATGTATCCATTCCTTTTGAATTGATACGTGGATTTTTTATAAAGGCATAATAACCTCTAAATATTAAGGCATAAGCATCTAATAGGAACAGACGTTTTTGAGTAGACATAAGTGTAAAATAAATTTAAGAGGTAAAAATACAATTCTTAATTAAATCCACTTTGTTAAATTTGATAAAATAAATGAATAAATAGATTCAGAGTTATTTACATTTGCTAAAAAAACAGAAATGATCATTCGTTTACTACTCTTTCTTTTAGTAATCTGTATTATAGAATTCTATTCCTATCAAACAGTTAAGACGCTTACCAATGTAAGATCCATTTTAATTGCTTACCAAATTATTTCCCTTGCCGTTATTGTGTTTATTACATATAGACTTTTTACTTTCGATAGAAGTGTAGGCCCAACCAAAGGAACAATGTTTACAATTGCAGTCTTACTCTTAACCCTTTTGCCTAAAATAGTAATGACCTTAATCCTATTATTAGAGGATATTTATCGATTGTTTTCAGGGACCTTTTCTCATTTCTTAAGCGCTAAACCCAGTGCTTCTTTTTTGCCGGAACGTCGTAAGTTTGTTAGTCAAGTAGCTTTAGGCTTAGCCGCAATACCTTTTTCTTCTCTGATTTATGGAATGACATTAGGCAAATACAATTACAAAGTAATCAAGCAACAAATCTTTTTTCCTGATCTTCCCGATGCTTTTGATGGATTTAAAATCACTCAAATCTCTGACGTACACAGTGGAAGCTTTGACGATCCTGAGAAAATTAATTACGCCATCGATTTGATCAACGAACAAGATTCAGATTTAATATTATTTACTGGAGATATTGTAAATACCCACGCCACAGAGATGCACCCTTGGATTGAAACTTTCAAAAGAATCAAAAAACACCAATACGGTAAGTTTTCCGTTTTAGGAAATCACGATTATGGCGAATATGTTGATTGGAAATCTGAAACCGATAAGGCGGCCAATTTCCGCGATATTAAAGCACTTTATGGTCAAATTGATTTTGACTTATTACTCAATGAACACACCTATATTCAAAAAGGCGAAGACAAAATTGCCATAGTAGGAGTGGAGAATTGGGGAAGACATTTCAAGAAAGCAGGCGATTTGCACAAAGCTTCTGAAGGATTAGCGGCGGAAGACTTTAAAGTCTTGATGAGTCACGATCCAAGCCATTGGGATGCGGAAGTCAACAAACACGCTAAACATTTCCATCTCACCCTTTCTGGACATACACACGGACTACAATTTGGTATTGAAATCCCAGGGTTCTTCAAATGGAGTCCTGCTCAATATGTGTACGATCAATGGGCGGGATTATATGAAAAACAAGGCAAATACATCTATGTAAATCGAGGTTTTGGTTTTCATGCTTATCCAGGTAGAGTAGGCATTATGCCCGAAATAACTGTTATTGAACTAAAAAAAGGTAAAAATGTAGTATAATTAGTGAAATATATTACATTTGTATAATAATAATTCTTTTTTTACGCTGTAAAAAAGATAATATTTTGGTTTTATGTCAAAATTTGGAGAACTTATTAATGCTCAAGTTCCTGTGTTAATTGACTTTTACACAGAGTGGAACGAATCTTCTGTTTCTATGCATCCTGTTATTAGAGATGTTGCTGCTGCTCTAGGGGATAAAGCAAAAGTGATTAAAATTGATGTCGATAAAAATCAAGAATTGGCAGAAGCTTTACGTATTAAAGGGCTTCCTACTTTGATGATTTACAAAGAAGGCCAAATGATTTGGAGACAATCAGGTGAGCTCGATGCCAATACCATTATTGGATTAGTAAAAGAGCAAGTTTAATCAATCCGATCCCCTCGATATCCCTTTTCTTTTATATAAGCTAGAGTTTTTGGTAACACATACTCTAAGTTTTTGAATGCCTTTACACTGTCGTGAAATACAACGATGCTCCCCGGTTTGATGTTTCGCAGTACATTGTCCAAACAATCTTCTTTGGAAACCGTAGCATCATAATCCACACTAATCACATCCCACATTATAATTTTATAACCCAGTTGTTTGAGTATTTTAGCTTGAGCACCTTTTATTTTACCATATGGAGGTCGGAATAAAGGAGCCTCTGCAATGTGTTTTTCAATTATCTCTTTTCCTTTCAAAGCATTTTCAATATACTGCTCAGTAGCCGTCTTCCAACCGTTCAGATGATTAAAAGTATGATTCCCTACAGCATGTCCTTCAGCGATCGTCTTTTGAAAAATCTCCGGATATTTTCTAATATTATCCCCAATACAGAAAAAACTAGCCTTCATTCCATAAGCCTGTAATTCTGCCAATACCCATTCCGTTATTTCAGGTGTAGGCCCATCGTCAAAAGTCAAATACACCTTGTCTTCCTGATTAGGAAGCGCCCAAACATAATTCGAAAACAACCTTTTAATAAGCCAATGTGTTTTTACCCAGTTCAATTTCATATTTCAAAAGTAATAAAAGTTTTAAAGTATCAAAGTTTCAGAGTGCCAAAGAGACAAAGTAGCAAAGTGCCAAAGTAGCAAAGTGCCAAAGTTTCAAAGTACCAAAGATTGAAAGAGTTTAGTAGCTTTCTATATCCTACTATCGAAACAGCACCATACCATATAGCATCCAAAGCCTAAATAATTACCTCAAACATCAAACGCTATCTACATAAATCCGCGACAATCCGCGATTCACGAAGTGATCCGTCAAATCCGCGTTCCCATATCTAGTTATCAATTTCAAGTTCTATACACGTCCAATCTTCCCATCTCGCTTTGCGTCTCCGCGCCTTGACGTGAATTAAATCAGCAAAGATATCCACAAACCTATGTGCACTATGCGAAGCAAAGCGCCTTAAGCACCCGTCAACAAAAGAACCACAATAAAAAAGACCGCCACAATGACGGTCTCTATAAATATCCCTAATTGACCCTAATAATTATCAATTATCAATTATCACTCCATTTTCCTTCCAAAACGTTGCAACATCTTGTTAATCGTATTGAATGAATTTTTATTAGTGTTATAAAACTCCATATCTTCATTCTCTTTCATTATTTTCAACACACTTCTATAACGCTCGATATCCACTTTTATATCATAGCTAAAGAAATTCTGATCACCTATCGACATCGAATGATATTGTTTCAAGCTTTGTTGGTATTTCACACAAAGTTTTCTCAACAAATCCCTAGCTTTTTCTTTCTCACCCACTTTATAATATCCATCTGCAAATGGATCCACCATAGTGTAGTACTGATAATAATCCATAGGAAATTTAGTAACACCCATTTCAATAATTTGTTTCGCCTTATCAATTTGTTTTTCTTCAATCAATTGATACATCAAACGAGACAAATTAGTACGGTAGGAAATACTGTTTTTACGAGTCTCAGGATCGTGGTAAATAGTCGTTTTATCCCCATTACCCCAAGTCCATTTTTGAACCAAACCAAACATTTTTTGTGAATCAATCTGACCCATATCCATTGGATTTTCCTCGTCTATTTTAGTGCGAACAGGAACCAATTTGTATACCATTCCATCCAATTGTAAATAATCTTTCATCCACAAATAATCGTCATCCCCAAAGCTACCACCCGTAAAGTAAATCGGTCTTTTCCAATTATTGTTCGTCATAATGTCAAGCATTATGATACGGTTTTTATAAATAGCTCCACCCGTAATATCAATATCGATATAAGGAACAATCGAATCATAGTATTTCGGATTCACCACTTTGTTTTTGATAACCGCATTTTTATCAACAGGAATTCTCACCTTATTTGTAAGTAAGATATGAGGTTTTTGACCACTCTGCATTTCAACTACAGTTCTTGGGTCTTCACTTTTAGCAAACTCCATAAACGCATTGATATCCCAACGGTTTTTAGTTTGATTACTGAACAATAAATAATCTCTTGTCCCGTCCACATACTGACTATGATTGAACGATATCGGCAATCCATCAGCCTTATACGTTTTCATTTTCATCTGATCAACATACCAATCCGTCATCAATAAACTAGTACAGCATATTTTCACATCCGTTCGGTAGCCTTCAATTTCTTGCGCATACCACAGAGGGAAAGTATCATTATCCCCAATAGTATACAATATCGCATTCGGCTCACACGAGTCCAAATAGTTTTTCGCCATTGCAATAGCGGTATATTTCCCTGAACGATCGTGATCATCCCAGTTTTGTGAAGCCATTAATAGAGGAGCTGCTAACAAACTCAATCCAATAATGATCGGCCCCGCCATTTTAGGAGCTATTTTTTCTTTTAATATTTCATAAATAGCATACACTCCAAATCCAATCCATATCGCAAATACATAGAACGATCCTACCAAAGCATAATCACGCTCACGAGGTTCAAAAGGACGCTCGTTCAAGTAAATCTTCAATGCAATTCCTGTAAATAGGAACAACGCCAACAACACATAAAAACTTTTCAAATCGCGTTGCGCGTGGTACAACAACCCAATAATCCCTAACAATAAAGGCAAGAAATAATAAAAGTTTCTACCCTTATTATGCAACTCATCATCCGTCAAGTCTTTTTGTGAACCCAAACGCATTTCGTCAATAGGAGTAATTCCACTCATCCAATTCCCGTCCATATTGTCGTATTTCCCCTGAATATCATTTTGTCTTCCAACAAAATTCCACAACAAATAACGACCGTACATATATCCAAATTGGAACGTCACCATAAACGACAAATTGTCGACAGTAGACGGTTTTTCAATATTCAAATAATCTCCGTATTTTTTCAAAAAAGCCACATAATCCTGTGAATCGATTTGTTTCGTTGCATACGCATTTTTGAACTCCGTGATGTTGTTTTGAATTTCATTTTTGATTTGCGAAACCGCTTGAGCCAATTCTTCCTCACTCAATTTATTCACATCCACCCCATATTGAGCCAAATCATCTTCAAAAGGATACTCCTGATTCAATGAAATCTTTGGAGGACTCGTAAAGTTCATATAATTCTCTATATGTTCCGTACTCCACAAACGCGGTAAAAAGGCTTTTTGATTATCATCCGTATTTTGTTCAGCGTTTTTGAAATTGTTTACAATCACATATTTCCCAGTCTTATAATCCCTCTCGTAGTTAGGAGCCTTGTCCGAATACGGATTGTTTTTATCCAATCCAGCAAATGCATCCGTATACTGTGGACCATAGAACAATGGGTTCACACCATATTGCTCACGATTATAGTAGGCCAATACCTCCGCAGCATCTGAGGGTTTATTCTCGTTAATGGGAGTATTCGCATTCGCTCTAATAGGCAACATAAACCAAGTAGAGAAACCAATCAACACAAACAATACCCCTAGTAAAATAGTATTGTAAAAGGCGTGACCTTTCTTTTTAGTGTAGTGCAAACCAAAATAAAAGAACGCAATAATCACCAAAAACAAAAAGATAGTCCCCGAATTGAACGGCATCCCCATATTGTTAACCATAAATATTTCGGTTTTCCCAAACAAGGCAAGCGTATAAGGCAGTAATAATTTGAAGATAAACAACAATATTGATACAATGATCACATTCGCAATCACAAAGTTTTTAATCGTTACCTTTTCGTAATTCTTAAAGAAGTATAGAAATCCAATAGAAGGAATCGTCAACAAAGCCATAAAGTGCACCCCAAACGAAAGCCCTACAATCAAGCATATCAACAACAACCATTTGTTTCCTCTAGGCGTATTCATATCCTGCTCCCAGCGCAAACCAAGCCAAAACAGCAACGCAATCAGCAACGAAGCCATCGCATACACTTCCGCCTCCACAGCATTAAACCAAAAACTATCCGAAAACGTAAATGCAAGTGAGCCCACAAACGAAGCCCCTAGAATTACAATACTATTGTCTTTAGTAACCTCAGTATATTGTGAAATAATTCTTTTTAAGATAATCGTCGACGACCAAAACATAAACAAGATCGTAAAAGCACTCGAAAATACCGAAGTCATATTCACCATCAAAGCCACCGTTTCTTTACTCGTTGCAAACATTGCAAAGAAAGCCCCAATCATTTGGAATAAAGGAGCCCCAGGAGGGTGTCCTACTTCAAGTTTTGCCGAGGTTGCGATATATTCCCCACAATCCCAAAAACTCATCGTCGGTTCAACAGTTAAAGTATAGGTAACTAATGCAATCGCAAAGGCAACCCATCCCAATATTGTGTTCCACTTATTAAAATTAAATGTTGTCATATATAATATGTGATGTTTTATGGTACAAAGAAACTATTTTTTTGCGTAATCAGGCATCGCTTAACAAAATTTTCTAATATCATTTGCGATAAAATTTTGATAAACACAATTATAACAAACGCCAAACATTCATTTTAAGTATAATTGCATTTTTTTTGATAAAATTCCCCGAAATATTTGCATGAAATAAAAATTGGTGTAAATTTGCACTCGCAATAAGCAATTGGTCTATGGTGTAATGGTAACACAACTGTTTTTGGTGCAGTCTTTCTAGGTTCGAGTCCTAGTAGACCAACAAGAAAAAAGGTTTAAAGTTTTGTAAAATTCTTTAAACCTTTTTCTTTTTAGTTCCCATTCCCTTCCAGTCCATCAATCCACCGCTACAATACCCACCACGACAATATACATTATACAAAATACAATTTACAAAATACCCGCCCAGTCAATATACATTCTACAATATACAAACTACCCACAACGATAAGAAGTGCGCGCCCCTGCGGGTCGGGCTGTCCGCTACAATCTTTTGTTTTTTAAAGAAAAAAAACAAAAGGATTTCCGCTTCCATCCCTCGCGCGGAATCCCTTTTCATATGATAATTTTTTTAAAATTGATTTATTTCTCTCCACAGAACTATCACAAACAATAAGCAATAGCAAGTAAGCAAGATATAGCTTATGAATCAGGTAATTTAAGGATCAACTCTAAAATGCCAAGATGGTTTTTTTAATTGATTGGATAAGCTGTATTTGTTTTT
>CANCJZ010000112.1 GCA_947378465.1 Flavobacteriaceae bacterium | reverse complement strand
GGGCAATTAGTTGGTTCAATGCTTTTTCATTTCCATAACCAATAGCCTCATCATTCAATCCTTCTTTGTTTCGGAGGATTGATGCAGCGAGATTGATATTAATTTTGGGGTTTTGATCGAAAAGTTGCGTAATTCTGTCGTAACGGTATTTGGAATGACTGTTTGCGATTTGAAATTGATTGTTGGGATTGTTTTTTAATTCCTCGCTTTGAAAATGATTGGTACAAATAATTTGGTTAGAATTCTCTACTCTATAAACTCCAAATCCATTAGGTGACACTTCAATAATAACGGCTCTTTTATCGGCTGCACTCCCCACGAGAATAGATTCTGAGACAAAAACCTTTTTGCTTTTGGCGATAGCAATTGCTTGATCAATTGTAACCGCATATTGAAGAATTTCTCTAGTAGGCAAAGAAATTGGGGTTTTAGCGGCTAAAGGGATTTTGGATTTGGCTGCATTAATGGTTACAGTTAATCCTTCCTTGTTCATACCTGAAACGGAACCGATCATCCCAGCCCAAGTAACCATCATGAATGGATGTCCTTGATTAGGATTGACGAAGGCTACAATTTTATCTTTAGCAAAATCATCACCTACATAAAAATCGAAATTTCTTCCCAAAATCAAAGAGCCGTCTTCGGATTTATCCCCCCAAGCAGCGAAGGAAGAACACCCCACCAAGGCTAAATCCTGAAGAGCATGTCCAATATCATGAGCGCCGTGGAGGTATAAACTTCTTAAATATTGAGGTGCTAAATAATCATAATCATGGGAGGTATATTGCGAAATACCGTAGATCTCGGTTTTGTATTCGTCGTTTACATTACGATAAAGTTTGCGATTGTACCATTTTAGAAATTCACGAAGCAAATACTGTTTGGATTTAGAAGGGACTATAGATGCTAATTTAGAAAAGAAAATTTTTTCTTGTTTTTTTAATAATGAATCGGTCAAAGCACCCATAAGATTTCCTCTTTCAAGAGGATCTCCTTCCACATAAAGTTCCCAAAGATTTTGTTTATTTTTAATTAAAAAATTGTTTCCAGAAATAAAAGCAGTGTTTGAATTTTTAACCACTGTAGGAGTACTATTATTATACCCAATTAATTGCGGCAAATCATGCAAGGACTTAGAGGTTCCGCAGGAGAAGAAAATTAAGATAAAACTTAAGACCGCAAAGTAGTAAATCTTATTTTTCATAATACTGATTTACAATGATTCTTGATTTATCTTGTTTACTAAGTATTCCTTACCTACAATTTCGGAGCAGGTAACTACAGCTCCAATGGTAACTCCTAATACCCCGTGCATGTTGATACTTTGACCTGTAAGATACAAATTATCCAATTTGGTTTTAGGGGCAATGAATGATTTCATAGGATTATTACAATCTTTAACATAACCGTACATATTTCCATTTGTACCTCCGATATAATCCCTGTAGGACAAAGGAGTTGAGGCATGTATTGATTTGATACAATCTCTAATATTAGGAAATTTGATTTCAATTTCTTTTAAAAAACGTTCTGCTTTCCGAGCTTTGAATTGATCGTAAGTTTCGCCTCTATTATTTTCGACAACCGTGGTATTAAAAGTATCATGCCATTCCTTCAAATCTTCAAATTTCATATAGGTCATAAAAGTCATCCCGTCCGCCCAAATATCATTTTTAGGGGAAGCATTCATAGAAGCCATATAAGCTAAGGGCCAATTCTCCTCATTGTATTGATGAGCCGTCCAAACACAATCCGTGTTTTTAAAATGATAACAATTGTTATTTATATATTTAAATTTATTGGGCTTAAAAACAATATAAAGACTAAAAGCAGCAATTACACCTTCGAGACTATCAATACGAGAGAAAAAGGATTTTCTGAAATGCTCCTGCCCTACCATTCTAAGTGTTGATTTGGGTTCAATATTAGAGATGAAGATGTTCGCATTTACTATAGTTCCGTCTTTCATTAATGCCGATTTCAAGGCATTCTCCACTACTTCAAACTTACAAACCTCTTTGTATTTATAAACTTCACCCCCATGCTTTTTTATTTGTTTGATAAGCAGCTTGGTGATTTGACTTCCGCCATTAATACATCTGTATGAGCTTTGGATATAGGAATTAACTGAAAGAGCGTGAACGTAAAAAGGAGATTTATCTTCGATTCCTGCATATAAAAAATTAGTTCCAGCAAGGACTGCTCTTAATTTTTCATTAGAGGTTGCTTCATCGATACACTTTTTGGCATTTAAAGCTAATATTTCGGAGTCGTACTTCCCTTCCCAATTCAAATTATAAAGAGGAAAAGAATCGCAAACCGATTGAATGATATTGCAATATTCGATAATTTCTGCTTTTTCCTTGGGAAAAAAATTGGAGAGTTGATTTACAAAATTATCATAGCCTTGTGCATGAGGATACTCAATAGTGTCATTTTCGAAAGAGATTATATCAAATCCATTTTCATCCAGTTTCTTTAATTTCAAATCCTCCATAATACCGAGGTATTTGAAATATCTATTTAAATTTTGACCTTCACTTAAGCCTCCAATATAATGAATACCGGTATCAAAAATAGTTTTATCCCGCACAAAGGTTTGAAGATTACCCCCAAATTGATTGTTCTTTTCAAGTACACAAACACTATAACCTTCTTTGGCTAAAATTAAAGCAGAAACTAATCCTCCTAAACCACTACCAATAATTACTACATCGTATTTTTCTTTCATATTAGGCTTTTATTAAAACAACTAGGTGTTCGGTTTGAGATTGAATTTGAAATCCAAAATTAGTTATAGTATTGATTAAAATATTGGTATTGATTAAAATTATTTTTTGTGAGACTATACAGAAAGGATGGTAATTGAAATCCGATTGGAAATCAGAAATAATTAGAACATCATAATTGTTATGAGGAATAGCAGTAGGCTCCTCAAAATAAAGTAACTTTCTAGTATTGACAATATAATTTGTAGAAGCAATTGATCTATTACTATTAGAGTAAATAAACGAATCTACTTTACGCATGGATTCTTGAAGCAAGAGTAAACAATCCAGCTGACCATAATCATTAGCAAAGCGAAGAATTTTAGCCTTTGAATCAATAAAAGCATTTAATTGATTGTATATAGTTAGGTTTGCATTCAAATCCTTTTTAACGGCTTGAATAACAAATTGCTCTTTATAATCAAAACTATTGATGAGTATCTTTTTAAAATAATTAGCCTCTTCCGCTTGAGTTCGAAGGATTTTGAATTGTTGTTTAAAAAAGGAACTAATGTTTTTTGTTCTAGCGGTACTATCGGATCCATAGCTATGATTGTCTGGTTTGATTCTATCGAGAATTTTAACTGTAATTGCACCATCATAAATAATGAAATCGCCTTTAGGAAGCACTTCAGAATTTCCGTGAATTAATACTGGAATAATATCAAGATTAAAAGTTTGAGCTAAATAGAAAGCGCCTTTATGAAAACGGTGTATATGATTGGTAGTTGATCGGGTTCCTTCGGGAAAAACAACTAGAGAATAGCCTTGCTCTACTTTTTCTTTCAAATGGGAAACACCACCATCAATTCCATTAGATACAGGATAGAAACCCGCTTTACGAACCGCTGGACCAAATATTGGGGAATTATATACCCAATCATTTACGAGATAAATGATTTTAGGGCTTAACATTCCAACCGCAAGAATATCCAGGAAAGAAGTATGATTGGCAATTAAAACAGCGGGTTTATCAAAGTTTTCATTTGACGTATTGATAATAGTTTTCTTTACAAATGGATTAGTATAAAGAACCGACTTCATAAACTTAGAAATGATAAAACGGAAACCTTTCATTTTAATTTTTTGACTTAAGGGGATAATCACCATTAATGTCATACTAAATACGGACATTAAAAACCCTCCAAATCCATAATAAATAAACGATAAGATTCCGTGAATTAAAGAGCGAAATTGAAAAGGAGGTTGTCCTTTCTTAACTCTATTAGTGACAAAAAAGTTAAAAACTAATGGTTGAATAATAAAAGTTAATAATAAAGCTGAAACTATACCAATAATAGCGATTACAGCAATGGATTTCAAAGCTGGATGTTTGGCTAAAACCAAAACTCCTATTCCTAAAATAGTTGTTGCTACAGAAAGCAGAATAGAGGTTTTGTAGGTTTTTAACTCTTTAGTTCCAAAAGTGTGTTCTTTTTGTAAAGCCGTAGTCATAAAAATACTGTAATCGACTCCTATTCCAAATATCAAGGTACACACAATAATGTTTACAATATTGAATTGTAATCCGAATAATCCCATCATCCCTGAAGTAAAAATCCAACTGAATAAAACAGGAACAATACTGACAATTACTAATTCAATGCGTTTGAAAGCAAACCATAAAATTAAAAAAATGGCAATGAAAGAATAATCTACAAGACGTTCAAAGCTAACTTTTAATGACCCTAAAAAGGTTTCATTCATTTGCTGACGATCAATGACGACGATATTTGGGATGTTTTTAATTTTATTTACAAAAGAATCTCTATTCGCATTTGGAATTTTAACGAGTGTTGAAATCGTATAGAATCCATTTTTATGAGCGACAAATTCATCAATAAAAAAAGCTTTAACTTGTAAATATTTTTCAAGATTAATGGCTTGGAATGAATAATCAAGGGTTTGATAAAATTGAGAAAATGTAGATTCTTTAAAACCTAATTTATTCCCGTTAGCAATTAAAGCCGATTTCAGAGATGTTTTTCTGTTAGCGTTCCAGAATAGATTCCAATCGGAGATTTTTTGTTGTTGTATTTTTTTAGAAAAAACAATTCCACCAATGGAGCTAAAATTAGCTATTTGTGCTTTCTTTTTGTCAGCATACAATTGTTGAAAAAGAAGATTGTTATTATCTAAAACCTGCTCATAACTGTCGCCATAAGTCGCTAGATAAATTGATTTAGAAGAGTTGTCAGCAATCTTTTCGATATCGTTTTGCGCCCTTTGCAAATCCTTAGGAATAAAATTCAATGCAGACAAATCGTTATTAAAAGTTACTTTGGAATAGGTGAAAAAGGCTATGATTAACAACAGTATAATGGAAAGTACCATAAATTTATTTTTATGATAAGGATACTCTCCAAATTTGTCAATTAAATTGGATTGGATTGGGTTCGCAGCTGAACTATCAAGTTTAATTTTGGTAGTTTTATACAAAAGGGGAATTAATACCAAAGAGAAAAAAGAAGTCGCGATGACACTTAAAGCTGCAAAAATCCCTAAATCTTTTAATGCTTCGGATTTGACAAAAAACAAACATAAAAAAGTAATTGCCGTAGTAATACCACATAAAAGAAGTGGTTTAGAAATATCTGTATATAAGAGTTTAATATCCTTTTTATTTCGCAAATGGGTCAATACATAAATAGAATAATCAGTTGTTTCGCCAAGCAAAATAGAGCTTATCCCTAAAGAAATAGCTGAAATAGTTCCTTTTGTAAAGTATAAAATAGACAAGGCAAACACAGCTCCGAAAAGAGATGGAATAAAAATAATTATCGGGGTTAAAACACTTCTATAAAAAAAGGCTAAGATCAATATTAAAGCGATGGATGCGAATATGGAAGTATTTCTGACATCGGCTTTAATTTGAGTGGCATTGGCTACCGCTACAGGCGTAGCTCCAAAATAAAACATTTCAACTTTAGAATTGAATTTAGAATTCAGGTGGTTTTTAATAGAATTTAATTTCTCAATAAAAAGGGAATTATGGTCTGTTTCATTGGCTGCTAATTTAGGGGTGATAAAGAGTAAAATATTCTTTTTATCTTTTGTAAAAAGGTAGCCATCTTGGAAAACAAAATCATCACCAACACTCAATTGTTGGAGTTTTTTTAGGGCCATAAATGAAATCCCCAGAGGATCTTTAAGAATATAATCCTTTGAAACGATACCCGTAGGAGAAATTAATGCTCTATAATCTGCCACAACAATATTGGCTATACTATCATTGTTGATTTTATTCTGAATGATTTGATAATCATTTTTATCTAAAAACAGAGGAAGATTGGTATAAACAAAATCAAAGGTTTCTTGAATGTTTTTTTCTTCTAATTTCCCTTGTATTTTACTTATATAGGGATTACAATGGGCATTAATACTGTCAAGGAATTGATTTGCATAGGCAGATAAGTCCTCAGAATTATTTTGTTTTTTAGATTTGATAACAATGGTAATCTTATCAGCGAAATTGACCTGTTTAAGGACTTTAGAAGTAATATTCGACTGATTAGAATTGGGGATTAATTGATCAATATCTTCTTGAAAAGTAATTTGTGTAGCAAAAAAAAAGAGCGCAATAAGCAAGGTTACTATCCATCCAATTGCTCGGAATTTATTTTTTGTCAAATAGGAATTTATGGCGAAGAAAAAATGATGCATTCTTTATTTTTTGTTTTTAAAATTACTAAAAAAAGACAAACTTAAAAAACCTAAAACTCCAAACAAAACAGCCATAAAAGAAGCTAATACAAAACTTCCAATTATATATTGGATAAGGTTGTTTTGAATAGACGAAAAAGAAATAGAATGATTTAAAACTAAAGGTTTTTCAATTGAAATAAAAAATTCACCAATTTTTAATGAAGCAAAAATAATAAAAGGAATAAATGGAGGAAAACTAATGTTGGAAAAAGTAAATGCCAATAACTTATTCAGGCGTAATACATAAGCTAAAGCAAGTACAATAACGGTTTGAAAACCCCAAAAAGGAGCAATTCCAATAAAAACACCAAGTGCCATAGAAAGCACTTTTTTAAGATTGGATTCGTCACTTTCAAGGATGTTCTCTTTTACAAACTCTTTAAGGCTTTTTTTTTTTAAGTTATAGAACAGATTTCTGGGTTTTATATAAAAAAGCGTAATAATGACTAATATAGTATTTAGAATACTGATTCTGGTAAAATCTGTAAAAGGTCTAAAATGAGACACTCTTTCCTTAGGATCATATAAAATATTAATAGGAACATTACTTACAGGAATCCCATTCCATGCGGTTCTAACAATGACTTCAATTTCTAATTCGAACTTATTAGTCACTAATTTTTTCGGGATGAATTGTAAGGGATAAAGTCGGTAACCCGATTGCGTGTCTTGTAGCTTGATCCCAGTTTCAAACCAAAACCAAAAATTGGAAAAATTATTCCCGAAGCTACTTTTCTTAGGAATTCCATCTTGACTCATATTACGATTACCAATCAGTAAAATCGGAGCGTTATATTGTACCAAAGCATCTAAAAATACAGGAATATCTGAAGGAAAGTGTTGTCCATCAGAATCAATAGTAATTGCATAATTAAATCCTAGTTCAATAGCTTTTATAAAACCAGTACGTAAGGCATTCCCTTTACCTTTGTTAGTGGGAATAGTAATTAGAATTAATTGTGGGTAGTTATTTAAAATATCCACAGTCGCATCAGTAGATCCGTCGTTAACAACAATAATTCTAGAGGTGAATTTTAAAACTCCCTCAATGACCCGTTGTACTGTTTTGTGATTATTATAAGTTGGAATAATTACACAAGTTTTCAGTTGATTCATTCTTTCGTTAAAAGTAGCTTCAGAATTCATTACTTGCGCTATTAATTTAAAATACTTTTCTTTTCTTTTTCAGAGAATATAGTAGATTGTTGAATATAATCTTTAATGAATACTTTTAAAGATTGGTTTTGTTTATCAAAATTAATTAAAATGATTTTTTTGTCCTCTTCAATATTGCTTTTGTAATTGAGTATTTTAGGGGAATTTTCCTGAATACTCAATCGAATTAAACGGGTTTCAATATTATTGGGTTCTTTTTTTAACGATTTTTCAATAAAAGTAACCCCTTCAATAAAGAAACTTTTCTTCAATTTAATTTGCTTGGCATATTTGGCTTTTAAAGCAATAGAGGCTCCTTTATATGCTAATAACACCTCATTTTCGTGGTTGTAATTAGCCATTAAATCATAAAAAGATTCTGCATTTTTTTGACTTTTTGAAGCATCAATATATGCTTTTCTGGCATTTGGCAATTCTTGACAAACAATCAGAATAAAAGTCATTAAAATTGTAAAACTCAGTTTCAAATTAAACAGTTTTATAGACATTCGATAGTTTTAATGCAATAGTATCATTAAAAGAAGTCGTATTTTTTACTTTAATTTCAGAAGAATTATCTCCTAATATTTCAAGGTCTAATTTTAAATTAGGATTGATATCCGGGTTTATAATCGCCATGAATTTAACATTAGAAGAAGCAGTCATTATCAAAGAACACCCGAGAATATCCTGAGTAAGTTCTTTGATGATTTGCATCATACAAACACCTGGTGTTACAGGATTCCCCGGAAAATGGCCTTTAAAAACATCGTGTTTATTGTTTAACACAATAAAAGCTGAATGTTTTCCAGGGGCGATATTTTCGAGTTTTTCAACAGTATAAAAATCCTTTAACAACATAAGTTATATTTTAATTATTTTAAATCAAAAGAATAATTGGCACCAACGGACATCACAACATTCGTATGATTAGAAGATGAATAATCTAAAACAGGAATAATTCCTTTTTTGATTCTAGCTTCAATACCAAAATTTTTATTGAAATTATATCCTGCTCCTAACACAAATGCTAAATCCACTTGACTATCAGGATTAATATTATTTCCATTAGATAGAATAAAATCAATGGTAGGTCCAAGATGCACATTAAATTTATCCGTGAAAGTAAATTTATTTACTACTCCTAAAGATAGATAATTAACATTATAACTTTCAGAATTCAAGGTAGCACCTTGTCTAGAATAATTAATTTCAGGTTGTAGCGTATAATATTTTGTTAAGTGCATTGCTCCATAAAAACCAAGATAAAAATCAGTACGAGAAGTAAAGTCAATTTTTCCAGATGAATTCCCATAATAATCATAACTATTATTTCCTTTAGTAAAATGAGAAAAATTAAGACCACCTCTTAAACCCGGTTTAAAAGAAAATTGTGCGAAAGATTGTGATAATCCAAATAATAAGGCTGCGATAAAAAATATTTTTTTCATAATTCGAAATATTAATTTATAATTTGATTTAATTCTATTTTAAGTTTAATATCATAATGAATAATCATAATAGATTCAGCAAAAGTAGCATTTTTTGGAACAAAAGAAATAGCAAGTTTTTCTTTTGTTTTACTTGTTGAACTAAGTTTAAGTAAAGTATTATCTTTTATGGATTGATAAATGTAACAATCTCTATTGTTAAAATTGGATTTGAAAATAGTATTCTCATTACTAATTAGTGTTTGATTAGAAAAAAAGACCTTTTTCAATAGCAAAGAAAAATCCTTATGCAAAGTATTAATTATTATTTTTCTGTTTAAATTATCAAGGATATAGTTTACTTTGAAACTATTCTCTGCGATTTCAAAATCGAATAATTTATTTCCAAAATCAGTGGTCAACACCACTCTATGAATAGAGTCGTTAATTTTTTTCACCACTATTATTCCGCTCAAATCATTA
>CANCJZ010000111.1 GCA_947378465.1 Flavobacteriaceae bacterium | reverse complement strand
TATTTACCTATTCCTTCCCATTAAAAGGAAAAAATGCTTCACTAATTAAATTCAATGAAGCGATTTATTATGCCTATAAAGAAGGTGTATTCAAACTCAATAATGCCAACAATAAGTTTGAAAAAGATATCGAAATCAGTAAGATTTTTGAAAAAGACGAATACACTACAGGAAGAATGATTGTAGATAGAAGCAATAAAATATGGTTTTTTACCAAAAACTACATTCATTATTTCACCTTAAATAAATTGAATTATCATTTAAAACACAATGATATTCCTATCCCTTCATCTTTAACGAATTCCATGTTAGGCTATGAAAATATTACTAACATTTCGAATTATCAATATCTTATTGGAACTACGGATGGATATTATACCGTTAATTTGAATGATTTAAGTTTTAAAAATTACAATGTTTCCTTAACTAATATTGCCGTTAATAAAGTCAATCAAGCTTTATCGGATGCAGCTATCAATCAAAAGGGCAGTTTTAAATACGACGATAACAATATTACCTTTAGCTACACCGTTCCCGAATACAACAAATACATCAATTCCGAATATCAATACAAATTGGAAGGATTTCAAGACGAATGGAGTGAGTGGAGCTCTAAGTCCAATGTGAATTTTAAAAATCTACCTCCTGGTGAATATGTTTTTAAAGTTCGCGCCAAAATCGCCAATGCTACTCCCGATAAAATTGCCAGCTTTTCTTTTGTAATTAGAAAACCCTGGTACGCCACTAATTTGGCTATTATAGTATACTTGATTCTTATTTTTATAGCAGCCTATCTGATCAATAAAGCTTATAAAAACTACTATCAAAAACAAAAAGAAAAACTAATCGAAGAAAACAATCTTTTGCTTGAAATTAAAGAATTGGAAAACGAGCAACAAATGATGAAACTCGTTAACGATCAGCTTTCACAAGATGTGAATGAAAAAAATAAGGAACTGGCCGTATCCACAATGAGCTTGCTCAAAAAGAATGAACTGCTATCTGTGATTAAAGAAGATTTAAAGAAAACATCTGAAGATGGTAGTAAAAACATCAAATCAGTAATTCATACCATCAACAAGAACATAGTTGAAGAAGATACTTGGAATGTCTTTAAAGAAGCTTTTGATAATGCCGATAAAGATTTTTTAAAGAAAATGAAAGCTGCTCATCCTTCGCTTACTCCTAACGATTTGCGTTTATGTGCCTATTTACGTCTGAACTTGTCTTCTAAAGAAATTGCTCCTTTATTGAATATTTCTGTTCGAAGTGTCGAGATTAAACGATATCGTTTGCGTAAAAAGATGGATTTATCACACGAACAAGGATTGGTCGAATATATACTGTCCATATAACCCCTTAAATTTAGCTTAGCGACAACTATACATCACCACAACAATTCATTGCTAATATCAAGTCTGTCGTGGTTTTTTAGGCTTCCTATTTGTAATCAATTACCGCTATTAGTAGCTAAAACAACCTTTTCTACAACACAAATTAAAATTACTATGGGTGTATGTTTTTTGTTGTGGTTACAATTTTATATTGTTAAAATTTTAACAATAGATTTACAATTCAATTAAATAACTTTTTATGAAATCAAGGATTCTATTTTTTTCAATCTTGTTCTTCACAAGTTTTGTTTTTTCCCAAAACATTGAAGTCAGCGGGAAAGTAATTCAGGAGAATAACAAATTACCGCTTGCTGGGGTCTCTATATCAGTAGTTGGAACCAGTAAAGGAGTGTTGTCAGATTTTGATGGTAATTTCTCTATCTCCAAATTAAAAGTAGGCGATGTTCTTTCCTTTACTTATATAGGATTAAAAACAAGCCAATTTGTTGTAAAAAAATCGGAAACGGTTACCATCAAACTTGAAGAAGATATCAAATCTTTAGATGAAGTGGTAATTGTAGGATACGGTTCTAAAAAGAAAAAAGATGTTACGGGTTCGGTTACCGTGATTTCTTCTAAAACATTAGATGATTTAAAACCTATCAAAGTGGAACAAGCTTTACAAGGTACAGTTGCTGGGGTTAATGTAACTACAGGTTCAGGAGCTCCTGGTTCGGGTTTCGATATAAAAATTAGAGGAATTTCTACCAATGGGAGTAACGGTCCTTTAATTTTAATTGATGGATATGCAGGGTCTTTGGATTTAGTAAATCCTAATGATGTTGAATCCATTACTGTATTGAAGGATGCGCAAGCTGCCGTATATGGTGCTGTGGGTGCTAATGGGGTGATTCTCGTTACTACCAAACAAGGAAAGAAAAATACTAAAACAAAGGTTACTTTTAATTCCTATACAGGATTTCAAGAAACTACCAAAAAATTATCCCTTTTGAATGGTACTGAATATGCGTTGATTACTAATGAAAGTTATGCAAATGCAGGGATGAGCCTTCCTTTTCCTAATGTTTCTGGAATTGGTAATGGTGTGGATTGGCAAAATCAAGTGTTCAGTAAAGCACCTATTCGAAATAATGACTTTTCTATTTCAAGTGGTTCGGATAAAATTGCCTACAACTTGAGTGGTTCTAATATCAAACAAGATGGAATTGTAGGATTAAGCAAATCAGGTTTCGACAGAAGCACCGCACGTTTGTCTATGAATGCGGATTTGTCTCCTAAATTCAAACTCTCTACTAATATTATTTACTCCAAATTCGATCGACAAAGTTTGTCTGAAAACGGTTTAGGTTCGGTATTGTTTAATGCAATCAATATGCCTGCAAGCCAATCGGTTTATGATGCAAGTGGAAATTATACTTTAGTGCCTTCGACCCAAGGATACAGTAATGAAGTGATCAATCCTTTGGCACAAATGGAAAATACTTTTAATAGTTATAACTTAAAAAAATGGAGCGGTACAGTTAAATTGGATTACCAATTAATCAAAGGATTAAAACTTACTTCCAGAGTAGGTTTCAATAGTGGTCGTAGTATGGGAAAATCTTTTTCCAAACAAGTTGATTACGGCCCTAATAAAGTTTTCAATGTTACTCGTAGCAGTGTTTCTCAAAACAATATTAATAACGATGATTATACCTTCGATTTCTTTGGTGAATATGAAAAAGTAATTAGTAAAAATCACAAATTCAAAGCTACCGTTGGAACAACCACTTATCAATCTAAAAGTAGTGGAATCTACGCTACAGGTTATGACGTTCCTTACAATTCTTGGGACTTTGCCGATGTTTCTTTAACAACTGGAATCGGTGGATTGGGTGTGAAAGATGTAGGTGCTTATTCAGCAACTTACCGCCGTTTATCCTATTTCTCAACCTTAGATTATGACTATAAAGGAAAATATTTTATCTCTGGAATTCTTAGAAGAGATTCATCTTCTCGTTTTGGTCCTGAAAATAGAGTCGCTTATTTTACTTCCATTCTTGGTGGTTGGGTGGTTTCGGAAGAATCATTTTTCAAAGCTAACAACACTTTGAATTTCTTAAAACTTAGAGCAAGTTACGGAAGTCTTGGGAACGATGCCATTGGTGATTATCGATACCGTACTTTGTTAAACGGTGAATCAACTTATGTTTTTGATAATGCTTTAGTCAATGGAACTGCAATTGGGGTGATTGCTAATACTAAAATCAAATGGGAAGCCGACAAAAAGTTCGATACCGGTATGGACATCAAAATGTTCAATAATAAAGTCGATATCACTGCTGATTATTTCATTGATACTCGTAGCCAACTGTTAATTCCTAATGTGCCTGTTTCCGGAATTACTGGATACAATGCACCAGGTTCTGGTTCCCCAACGGTTAATGCAGGTACAGTTCGTAATAAAGGTTTGGAATTCGCTATTAATTATAAAGACAAATTGAGCGAAAACTTCAAATTTGGTTTAGGATTCAATATTACAACCATCAACAATAAAGTTTTGAAAGTGGATAATGGGACTCATTATATTGAAGATGGTTCTTTTGGTGTTGGACAATCGCTTTATCCAACACGTATGGTGGAAGGACAGCCTATAGGAGTATTCTATGGTTATGTTACAGAAGGAGTATTCCAAAATCAAAGTGATATTGATCACCACGCTTCTCAAAATGCTTTAGGGGCTGCATCAGCTCCTGGAGATTTAAAGTATAAAGATTTAAATGGCGATGGAGTGATTGACGCTAAAGATAGAACTTATATTGGAAAGCCTATGGCGAACTATACCCTTGGTTTTAACTTGAATTTTAATTATAAAAACTTCGACTTCTTAGCTTATACCTATGCTTCAGTTGGGAATAAAATGATTCGTAATTACGAACGTACTCAAGCGAATTTGAACAAACTTAATTATGTAATGGACCGTTGGACTGGGGAAGGAACCAGTAATACCGTTCCTAGAGTTACCGCAGGTGAAAGTAACAATAATGTCTTTTCAGATTATTTCGTTGAAGATGCCTCGTATTTAAGAATCCAAAATGTTCAATTAGGATATTCTCTTAAAGGTGCTTTTATGGAAAAAGCAGGAATTAGTAAAGTGCGTATTTATACTGCGGTTACTAATATTTATACCTTCTCTAAGTATAAAGGATTTGATCCTACGGCTAATAGCGGTGCCCCTATTAGTGGTGCTATTGATAATGGATTCTATCCAACTCCAAAAACATATATGTTAGGTCTTAATGTTATCTTTTAAATTGTAGTTATGAAAATTAATAATATAAAAATCCTTTTAATAGCTGCTTTTACCATTGGTATTAGCGCTTCCTGCTCTGATAAGTTTACTGAAGTAGAGCCTACCTATGCTATTGACTCTGAAAATTATTTCAACTCTGAACAAGATTATAAAAACGCTTTAGTCAGTGCTTATGATATGCTTCAGTCCTCCTACATCAATGTGATGTTAGGTGAAATAGCTTCTGATAATACCGTTTCAGGTGGTGAAAATGCAAACGATACCCCTGGAATTCAGCAAATCGACAATATGAATCACGGCCCTGTCAATGCCAATCTTAAAAATCTTTGGGATTGGATGTTTGCTGGTGTGCAACGATGCAATTATATTATGGAGTTCAAAGACAAAACTGACTTTGCAGGTAAAAATCAAATTATTGCTGAAACTCGTTTCCTTAGAGCTTACTATCATTTTGAATTGATCAAATTCTTTGGTCCCATTCCTTTAAAAGGCGACAAACGTTTTAATGTTGATGATGAAAAATCATATCCTCGCGCCCCTGTAACTGATGTATATGCCGAAATGGAATCCGATTTATTATACGCTATTGACAATTTGAGTCCTACTGCTCCTCAAGTGGGTCGTGCTACTAAAGGAGCTGCTAAAGCACTTCTTGGAAAAGTGTATTTATATGAAAATAAATTCTCTGAAGCCGCTGCTATGTTGGATCAAGTAATTACTTCTGGTAATTATTCTCTAGTTGCAAATTATAATAATATTTTTGAAAACAGTAATGAAAATAATTCCGAATCAGTATTCGAAGTACAATACATCGATACTCAAGGAGCTGATTTTGGGTGCCTGCAATGTAGTGAAGGTAACGTAGCTGTTGGTTTTAATGGTATTCGTAATTATTCTGGGCCTTTCTTTGATGGTGGTTATGGTTTTAATTTGCCTACGCAAGAAGCTTATTCTTCCTTTGAAGTTGGTGATAGCCGTAAAAATGTAGCTGTTTTAGATATCGCTGCTTGGGTCCTTGCTAATCCTACTGCTTCCTATGGTATGGGATATAAACATACAGGTTATTATAATAGAAAATATTTAGCACGTCAAGGGGATAGCAATATAGGGGATCAAAATCTTACCAATCCTAATAATTATCGTTCTATTCGTTATGCAGATGTGCTTCTGATGGCAGCGGAAGCCTTTAATAGAACAGGGAATGATGTCAAAGCTCAAATGTATCTTAATCTTGTGCGTCAACGCGCTTTTGGGGATAACAATCACAACATCTCAGTTACTGGAACTTCCCTAACAGATGCAATTCTTAAAGAACGTAGAGTGGAATTAATGGGCGAAGGACACCGTTTCTTCGATCTAGTACGTACCGGTAAAGCTGCTGCTACTATAACAGGTTTTACAATTAATAAAAATGAAATTTTCCCTATCCCTATTCAAGAAATTCAATTCTCCAATGGAAATTGGGATCAAAATCCAGGTTACTAAAATTATATACTATGAAAAAAATAATTTCAATAATTAGTTTAGTACTAATTTCAATTTTTTACGGTTGTTCTTCTGATAAAAATGAAGTCAATGTGGCCAATGTCGCTCTTCCTAAAAATATCGACGCTACCTTTACCATTGCCCAAGATAATTCTGGTAAAGTAATTATTACTCCAACTGGAGAAGGGATTACGCAATTCAAAATCTATTATGGTGATGCTACTACTGATCCTGCTGTGGTTAATGCCGGAGGGAATACAACTCATACTTATTTAGAAGGAACTTATCAAGTCAAAATTGTTGGAACGAATTTAAATGGTCAAACTTCAGAGGTATCCTTACCTTTAGTTATTACCTTTTTTGCACCTACTAATTTAGCTGTAACCATTACACCTATTACTACCAATTCATTAGGGATAAACGTTAGTGCTACCGCTAATTTTGAAACTGGTTTTCTAGTATATTATGGTGAAAGTCCTACCGAAATTCCTGTGAGTTTTCATGAGGGGGATGTCGTTTCTCATATCTACGCGGTTCCCGGGACCTATACCGTTAAAGTCGTTGCAGTAACTGGTGGTTTGGCTTCTACACAGTACACCCAAAATGTTACCGTTACCACACCAACGATTATTGCGATGCCTCTCGATTTTGAATCAACTACATTGAATTATGTATTTACCAATTTTGGTGGAACAAATACTTTAGTAATTCCTAATCCTAATTCCTCAGGTATCGATGTCTCTTCTAAAGTAGCGGCTTTAACCAAATCAGGGGGGTCTCAAACATGGGCAGGTTCTTTTATTGAACTCTCCAGTCCAATTGATTTTTCTGTAATGAAAAAAATCAAAATGAAAGTTTGGTGTCCTACTGCGGGTATTGATGTGAAAATGAAATTGGAAAACTTTAATGACAATACCATCAATATTGAAAAAGACGTTAATGTAACTTTAGCCAACGGTTGGCAAGAACTTACCTTCGACTTTACAGGTATCAATATGGCCAATACCTACCAACGTATTGTGGTGTTTTTCGATTTTGGAGTCGCTGGTACTGGAGCAACTTATTATTTTGACGATATCAAACAATCAAATTAAAAATTTAGTTTAAAATTTAAAAACATTTTTATGACAGCATATAAATCCTTTTTTAAAATAGTTTCAATATTTGTATTGTTTACTTTTATGTCTTGCCAAGATAAAGAAAGTAGTTTCGGAGATATTTATCCTCCTTCCAATTTGCAAATAACAGCTTCTATTGTTGGTCAAGATTCCTCTAACCCTAATGGGGATGGAACAGGTATAGTGAATTTTACTGCAGTGGCGGATAATGCCATTTCTTACAAATATATTTTTAGTGACAACACTAACTATAATGCTCCTAGTGGTATCCTTCAAAAACGTTTCAATCAGAATGGTCTTCATTCGTATAATGTAACGGTGGTGGCTTCTGGTAAAGGGGGAGTCTCAACTTCTAAAACCATTTCTGTGGAGGTGTTGAGTAATTATCAAGATGCTCAATCGGTTCAATTTTTAACCGGTGGTACTCATAAAAACTGGTATTGGTCTGCTTCTGAGTTAGGACATCTTGCCGTAGGACCTAATTCTGCAGATGCAACTCAAAATTATTTCGGCTATTATTATATGGCGGCTCCTTGGGAAAAAGCTGCTTCTGCGGACAGCAGTTGTCTTTACAATAATGTGCTTACCTTCACTTTGAATGGTAATCAATTACAATATGAATTGAACAACAACGGTAGTACTTTTTTTAATTCTAATTATGAAAGTGTTGCAGGGGGTTCAGCTGGGTATGACCATTGTTATTCCTATAACGCTTCTGGAGTAAAAACGGTTACGCTTTCTCCTTCAGAATCATTAGTAATGGCTAATCCTGATCATTTAACACAAACTACTGGTACAGTGATGAACTTTTCTGATAATGGTTTTATGGGATATTATTTAGGAAATAGTTCTTACGAAATCATGTCCATTACCGCTAATAGAATGGTGGTTAGAGTACTTCAAGGCAACAATTCAGGTCTTGCTTGGTACCATATCTTCACAACGATTCCTCCTGTTCAAGATCCTATTACCGATTATACTAATCTTGTTTGGTCGGATGAATTTAATGTCGATGGGGCTCCTGACTCCTCTAAATGGGGTTATGATATCGGAACTGGTTCTGGTGGTTGGGGTAATGGCGAAGCGCAATATTATACCAATTCTTCTAATAATGTAATTGTTCAAGGTGGTAATCTATTAATTACTGCCAAAGCTCAAAGCTTTAACGGTTCTAATTATACGTCGGCACGTCTTAAATCTCAAGGAAACTTCCAATTCAAATACGGTAAAGTCGAAGTCAGAGCCAAATTACCTGGAGGCGCTGGAACTTGGCCCGCAATATGGATGTTAGGATCTAATATTTCTACCGTCTCTTGGCCTAATTGTGGTGAAATTGATATTATGGAAGAAATGGGTAATAACCCTGATGTCATCCACGCGACCCTACATTATCCTGGGTTTTCAGGAAGTAATGGAGTAACTAATTCTGCTACTTTCCTTGGTGCTACTTCTGGATTCAAAGTGTATAAAGCCATTTGGACGCCTAATTCCATCAAGTTTTATGTTGATGGTGTATTGTATCACACTTTTATTAATAACAATTCCGTTCCATTCAATCAAGACTTTTTCTTGTTGTTGAATCTTGCAATGGGAGGTAATTTTGGAGGGAATATTGACCCTGCATTCTCACAAGCTACGATGCAAGTCGACTATGTAAGAGTGTACCAATAGTCTTTTTGTTAAATGGTATTGTTTTCAAAATAATACTACGGAACCCTTTTTATGAAAAAAATAAAAGTAAAATATATATTTTATACAGCCCTTCTTATGGGGTTAAGTTGCGCTCCTAAGCTCAATACAAGTGTTGCTTCGATCAATGATCCTATTGATGTAAAAGTCGATTCTTTATTGAAGCTAATGACTCTCGAAGAAAAAGTAGGGCAACTCAATCAGTACAATGGGTTTTATGATGTTACTGGGCCAACGCCTAAAGAGGGGCAAGCCGCTCTCAAATACGAACACCTTCAAAAAGGGTGGGTGGGAGCTATGCTCAATGTCAAAGGAGCAAACGAAGTGCGTACTCTTCAAAAAATTGCTGTCGAACAAACACGTTTGGGAATTCCTTTGCTGTTTGGTTTCGATGTCATTCACGGTTACAAAACCATCAGCCCAATTCCTCTTGCCGAAGCAGCCAGTTGGGACTTGCAAGCGATTGAACGTTCCGCTTCTGTAGCTGCTGAAGAAGCCGCTGCAGTAGGAATCAATTGGACTTTCGCTCCTATGGTGGATGTCGCTCACGATGCACGTTGGGGCAGAGTTATGGAAGGCGCTGGCGAGGATCCATACTTGGGAAGCCTTAT
>CANCJZ010000110.1 GCA_947378465.1 Flavobacteriaceae bacterium | reverse complement strand
TTGGAAAATGACAAATCGACAGATTTCCGAATGGTATATTACAATTCTGATGGCAATGAAAGCTCTATGTGTGGCAATGGCGGTCGATGTTTGGTAGCCTTTGCAAAGCAATTAGGAGTGATTGAAAACAACGCTACTTTTATAGCTACCGATGGGTTACATCACGCTATGATTAAAGAAGATGGCAATGTTTCCCTTCAAATGAAAGATGTCGACGAGGTAAAAATTACTCCGGGTTATGTGTTTTTAAATACAGGTTCGCCACATCATATTAATATGGTAGAGGATTTGACCAAATTTGATGTTAAAAATCACGGAGCAAAAATACGCTACTCTGATTTGTATGGTGCCGCTGGAAGTAATGTGAATTTTGTAAAACAAATTTCAGAAACTCATTTTGCTTTGCGCACTTATGAACGTGGAGTAGAAGATGAAACTTTGTCTTGTGGAACTGGAGCTACGGCTACCGCAATTGCTATGCATGCCGTTGGAAAAACAGAAGCGACAACTATTGATTTGGATGTTCAAGGTGGAAAATTAAAAGTTTCTTTTCAAGCAAATAAAAATGATGGAATTTATACCAAAGTATTTCTTGAAGGGCCTGCTGCTTTTGTTTTTGAAGGAACAATAATTCAAAATTAAATTCCAATAATTAAATTCCAAATTCCAACCTATTTCAACGAATAGAACTTACAACCTACAACTAAAACAACCTACAACTAAAACAACCTACAACAAAAGCAAATGATCACATTAAAAGGAACTAACATTTACTTGCGTGCTTTGGAACCCGAAGATTTAGAGTTTGTCTATAAAATAGAAAACGACGAATCCATTTGGGAGGTTAGTAATACCAATACACCTTATAGTAAGTTTCTTATTCGTCAATATTTGGAAAATGCGCATCAAGATATCTACGAAGCCAAACAATTGCGTCTTGCCGTTTGTTTATTAAAAACAGGAAAAACCATTGGACTAATTGATTTATTTGAATTCGACCCCACAAATAATAGGGCAGGAATTGGGATTGTGATTCAACATGAAGTGCATCGAGGAAAAGGTTATGGCAAAGAAGCCTTGGGTTTGTTGATTGATTATTCCTTTAATCAACTACAATTGCATCAACTTTTTGCAAATATTGGAGTCGATAATGTTTCTAGTTTAAACCTTTTTGCTACTTTTGGATTCCAAAAAATAGGAATTAAAAAAGATTGGAACAGAATTCATAATGCTTATGTAGATGAGGTTCTTTTCCAATTAATTAATCATCAATAATCATTACCTTGAAAGATAAACTTAAATACATACTAGGAGGAGGGGCTCTGTTATTTCTAATAGTTGGAGCCGTGTTCTATTTCAAATATTTTACAGCCAATACTAAATTTGCTCAAAACGAACTCTATGTAGAAGTTCCTACTGGAGCTAAATATGAGGATGTATTAAAAATTGTCACTCCTTTAATTGACAATACTAGTGATTTTGAATTTATGGCGAGTCTTCGTTCGTATAGCAAAAATGTCAAACCAGGACGCTTTTTGTTTGTAAAAGGAATGAGCAGTTATGGTTTGGTAGCTTCATTAAGAAGAAATGTTCCAGTGAAAATTTCCTTTAACAATCAAGAGCGTTTGGAAAATGTAGCACAACGTATTGGTTCCTTAATTGAACCTGATTCTTTGCAGTTGATTACGGTTTTTAGAGATAGTATTTTCCTAAAAAAGAATGGCTTTACCAAAGAGAATGTGCTTTCAATGTTTATCCCTAATTCATATGAGTTTTATTGGAATACTTCTGCTGAGAAGTTTAGAGATAAAATGTTGGAAGAGTATACAAAATTCTGGAATGCTGATCGTTTGGCTAAAGCCAAAGCTTTAGGAATGACTCCTCAAGAAGTGACCAGTTTAGCTTCAATAGTTCACAAAGAAACAGTTAAAGCAGATGAACGTCCAAGAGTGGCGGGTGCTTACTTGAATCGTTTGGCACAAGGAATGCCGCTTCAAGCTGATCCAACCGTGATTTATGCTTTAAAATTAAAAGATAACAATTTTGATCAAGTGATTAAAAGAGTATTGTATGGCGATTTGACACTTCATTCTCCTTATAATACTTATATGAACGAAGGATTGCCTCCAGGGCCAATTGCTATGCCTGACATCAATGCCATTGATGCGGTGTTGAATCCAGAAAAACACAATTATATATATTTCTGTGCCAGTGTAAACCGTTTTGGATACCACGAATTTGCCGCAACTTATGCACAACATCAAGTCAATGCTAAGAAATACGCCGAATGGTTGAACGGAACGGGTACTACTCGATAATCGTTTTGAACGGCAGTAAATTATATTGGTTTCTATTTCTTTTAAGTGGGTTTGCTTTCTCGCAATCTCGTTTGAATGCCTTTTTAACTCCATCGGATTCTTTAGTTACTTCTAAAAGAAACACGGTTGTGGTGACTGAAGCTTCATTGGCTACCTTATCTTTAGTCGGATTGAATCAGCTTTGGTATGCCAATTATCCGCAGTCCAATTTACATACTGTTAATGATAACGGAGAGTGGTTGCAAATGGATAAGCTAGGGCATATGTATTCTTCCTATCATATGGGGAGTATGGGTGCCAATGCTTTAAAATGGAGTGGCGCTTCAAGGAAAAGTCAGTTGTTGTATGGTGCTACTTTGGGTTTGGCCTTTATGACAACCGTTGAGGTTTTTGATGGATATTCTTCTCAATGGGGCTTTTCGTGGGGAGATATGGCTGCAAATACCACAGGAACGGCGCTTTTTGTTTCACAAGAATTGATTTGGAAAGAACAACGGATTGTTCCTAAATTTTCGTTTCATACTACTTCATATGCATCTCAAAGACCAGAAGTGTTGGGCACTTCGATGTCGCAACAAATTTTGAAAGATTATAATGGGCAAACTTATTGGTGGTCGATTAATGTGTATTCCTTTTTTAAGCAATCAAAAGTGCCTACTTGGTTGAATCTTGCTTTGGGTTATGGAGCCGATGGAATGTTGTCAGGAAATGCCAATTCATATCCTTCTGATATGCCAAGATCACGGCAATTTTATCTTAGTTTGGATGCTGATTTGACAAAAATAAAGACCAAATCTCATTTTTTAAAGACCATTTTCTATCTTTTTAATACCATTAAAATTCCTGCGCCAAGTGTTGAGTATAAAGGAGGAACGGGCTTTAAATTCCATTCTATTTACTTCTAAAAATCATTAACTTACTGATTTTCAATTTTATTTAAAATAAATGTGTATATTTGCACCGTCAATATCAAGATGGTGACAGCGCTTGGAAAACACATTTTATGATAAAAAGAGGATTGTTTTACATAGGAATTTTGATTTCAGTAGGTTTTGTGAGCTCAGCTTTTGAACCCTATGATACCAAAACTAAATCGTGGCTATACGTCGATGATAATGAAGTATATTATTGCGATTACCCTTCAAAATATCCCTCCGATTACAATTATTTATCCCAACCTTATACTGGTAAATATTTCTTAGGATTCAAAGAAGCTATTGCTTATAAAGAATCCAGAGGAATGTATAAATTAGTAAATTCTTTAGGTTATTTAGGGAAATATCAATTTGGAACTTCCGCTTTGCGAACTTTAGGAGTGCATAACAATGCCTCGTTTTTAAACGACCCTGCACTTCAAGAAAAAGCCTTTGTGGCACTTTTACAAGTTAACAAGCACAAGCTTAAAAAAGAAATTGATAAATACCAAGGTACTATAGTAGGAGGGGTGAGAGTTACAGAGTCGGGGATATTAGCGGCAGCCCATTTAGGTGGTGCAGGTTCGGTTAAGAAATTTCTAAACAGCAACGGAACTAAAAGATGCAAGGATGCATTTGGAACTTCTATCAAGCATTATATGAGAGAGTTTGGTGGTTATCAAACAGATCATATTATAGCTGATAGTATGGCAAAAGTAAAATAAAAAAAATCCCGAGCAATCGGGATTTTTTATTTAGTATGTTTTGTGAATAATAAATATCGTTGGGCGATTGTGTAAGTCTACTTTTGTTTTCTTCCAATCGGCTACTTTTAATGTCTTGATGTATTCGGTTTCTAAAGTAATGTCCGTAGCAATACAAAGCAAGGTGTTTGGTTGTAGGGTTTGAAGTAAATCTTCTAATAACTTATTGTTTCTGTATGGTGTTTCTATGAATAATTGCGATTGATTTTTGTCAAAAGATAATTTTTCATAATTCTTCAATGCAGATTTTTTCTCTGATTTGTCTATGGGTAAATATCCATTAAACGCAAAGCTTTGACCATTCATTCCAGATCCCATCATTGCCATTAATATGGAGGAAGGGCCAACAAGAGGAACTACTTTGATGTTTTTTTCATGAGCTAATTTGACAATCACGGCACCTGGGTCGGCTACCCCTGGACAGCCTGCCTCACTCATTAATCCAATATTAATTCCTTGCAAGCAAGGTTGGATCATTTCGTTGTATTCTTTGCTGTCGGTGTGTTTGTTTAAAGCACTTAGGATTAAACTGGATTGTACTTTTTCAGGAACAATACTTTTGATGAACTTACGTGCTGTTTTTTCATTTTCAACAATAAAATGATCCATCAATTGAATGGCTCTTACTACGGTTTGAGGCAATACATCGTGAGGATTGCATTCGCCCATGGTGGTAGGAATCAAATATAATTTTCCTAAAGAGTTTTCCGTTTTCATGAATGTTGAGCGATTAGTTTTTTGGCAATTAAGTCAGTGGTTTCATCCAGCATTTCAAAAACCATATCAAAACCATTCTGTAATCCATAATAAGGATCTGGAACGTCTACATTGTCGCCAGGGAATAATTCGTTAAGTACTAATTGTACCTTTTGTTTTTGTTCGTCTGTTTTGGCTAAAAAAACAACATCTTCATAATTAGAGTTGTCCATCACAAAGATATAATCGAATGTGTCGAAATCTAGTGTGGTGAATTGACGTGCTTTTTGATTAGAGATGTCTATGCCGTTTTTTTTGGCAGTAGCGATGGATCTATGATCGGGTTGTTTTCCAGAGTGGTAATTACCAGTTCCAGCAGAATCAACAATGAACTTGTCTTTGGGTAGTTTGGAAGCTAATATACCTTCCGCTAAAGGCGAACGGCATATATTTCCTAAGCAAACCATTAAAATTTTAACGGGCATATTCGTGATATTCAATAAGCGATTAATGGTTACAAAAGTAATAAATAAGCGCTATTGAAACTTACAATGAAAGTTTTTTATTGATGTCCTCTACAAACTTTTTGAATTGTTTGTCTGTTGAGACTAAATTGTCTACTGTTTTGCAAGCGTGCAATACAGTAGCGTGATCTCTGTCTCCAATTTGAGAGCCAATGTTTGCTAAAGACGCTTTGGTGAATTTTTTTGCAAAAAACATTGCCAATTGTCTAGCTTGAACCACGTGACGTTTTCTAGTTTTAGATTGTAAGGTGTCAATGTCCAATTGGAAATAATCAGAAACAATTTTCTGGATATAATCGATCGAGATTTCGCGTTTTACATTTTTAACAAACTTCTCTACAATGCTTTTGGCAAGGTCAAGAGTAACTTCCTTTTTGTTAAATGAAGATTGTGCGATTAAAGAAATGATAGCGCCTTCTAGTTCACGAACATTTGATTTGATGTTGCGTGCTACATATTCGATGATTTCGTCAGGCATCTCAACTCCATCTCTATAAAGGATGTTGTTCAAGATAGAAACACGAGTTTCATAATCGGGTTGGTGTAGTTCAGCTGATAATCCCCATTTGAAACGCGACAACAAACGTTGTTCGATGTCTTGCATGTCTACAGGAGCTTTGTCAGAAGTAAGGATGACTTGTTTTCCGTTTTGGTGAAGGTAGTTGAAGATGTGGAAAAATACATCTTGTGTACCTGTTTTACCAGAAAGGAATTGTACATCGTCAATAATCAAAACATCAATTAATTGATAGAAATGAATAAAGTCGTTACGATTGTTCTTTTTAACAGAGTCAATATATTGTTGTGTGAATACTTCGGCAGAAATATACAACACGGTTTTTTCAGGGTATTTGTCTTTAATTTCAACACCAATAGCGTGTGCTAAGTGGGTTTTTCCTAAACCAACACCACCAAAAATCAACAAAGGATTAAAGGAAGTTCCACCGGGTTTGTTGGCTACAGCCATACCTGCAGAACGAGCAAGTCGATTGGAGTCGCCTTCAAGGAAGTTGTCGAAGCTATAGTTAGGGTTCAGTTGCGACTCTATTTTTAAGTTTCTGATACCGGGAATTACAAAAGGATTTTTGAGTTCAGGGTTTAGGTTTTTATAAGGAGCGTCAACTTCTTGAGATTTGATGGGGCTACGATGTGCACTTGGCAATTGTTCCGTAAACGGTTGTTTATTGCCATAAGTGTTTTCCATCTTAATTTTATAAAGTAACTTTGCGTTTTTTCCGAGTTCTTTGGTTAAGGCCACTTTTAGTAATTTTACATAGTGTTCTTCCAACCATTCGTAAAAGAATTTACTAGGTACTTGAATGTATAATGCGTTATCAGTTAGTTCGACTGACTTAATAGGTTCAAACCAAGTTTTGTATGCTTGTTCTTGAATATTGTCCTTTATAAAAGACAGACAGTTTTCCCATACTGATTGCGCAGTTTTGTTCATATTCTTGTTAAAATTAGTAATTTATTGTAATGTTTTTGACATAAAAAAAAGGGGCTTTTCTATGTGCTTTTTTGGGTTAACAAATATGTGAACAAAATTATTCAAAAAAAAATAATATGGTATTGATTTTTTAAAATTATTATTGTATTGAGGGATTGTAAAATAGATTAAAAGCAAAAAAATCAGATGAACGAACAAGAAGTGAAAATTAGAGTTAGATATTCCGAAACTGATCAAATGGGAGTGGTTTATCACGGGAGTTATATCCCTTATTTCGAGATTGGAAGGGTGGAATGGCTTAGAAACAAAGGGGTTTCGTATAAATCGTTGGAGGAAGATGGAGTAGCTTTGCCGATCGTTTCAATGAACATCAATTATAAGAAACCCGCTCGATATGATGACCTATTGACGGTTACGACAAAGCTTCGAAATTACAGCGGAGTGAAGATAGAATTTGATTGTGAAATTCGTAATGAAAACGAAGAGTTATTAACAAATGCTCATTTTATATTGGTGTTTGTGGATATCAAATTAGGAAAGCCAATTGTTCCTCCACAATATATTTTAGATATCTTAAAAGGGTTTGATTTTAAGTCAACAATTTAATGTCGATTTCAAATAAATTAGAAAAAATGTCGAAAATCATTTCGGCATTTTTTTTACGAGTAGTAATTTGAATTTGACAACTCATTTCCATTTTTTGATCGATGATGTTGAGGTTTTTTTCTTTGATTACTCTCATCACTTTGTTCATGTTTTTATAATCGAATGAAATGAGGTAATGTATGTCAATGGTTTTTTCGATGATTTCAGCGGTTTCTAAGGCCATTTGAGCTGCTGTTCTGTAGGCTACGATCAATCCACCGACACCTAGCTTGACACCTCCAAAGAAACGCACGACTACTACTAATACATTGGTGATTCCAAAAGATTGGATTTGACCGTAAATGGGTGCTCCAGCCGTGTTGCTGGGTTCGCCATCATCATTGGCTCGGAATTGGATTTTATCCGCACCAGTTTGGAAGGCATAACAGAAGTGAACTGCTCCGTGGTGCTTTTTGCGTAAGGGATCGATAAGGGATTTTACTTCGTCTTCGGATTGGATGGGAAATGCATAGGCGAAAAACTTGCTGTTCTTTTCCTTAAATAGAATCTCATCGGTGGCCGAGGCAATCGTTAAATAGGTGTCTTTCATTATGAAAAGCCAAAGGGAGTGTTATAGAGGTAGATGTTTTTGCTGGAACAAATCTACGACATCCTCCTGACCTACTTGAAGATTCCAAACATGAATTCCTAATTCGGCCGCGGCATCGGTATTTACTTTTTTGTCGTCGACAAACAAGGTTCGCTTAGGTGATAGGTCGTGTTTGTTGATAATAAAGCTAAAGATTTCGCTGTCAGGCTTGCGCATTCCCATTTCATAGGAATAATAAACTTTTTCAAAACATTGATAGAAATCGCTAAAGAAGGATACTCCAGTCATGTGTTCGAAACGACTGATGTGGATTTCATCGGTATTGGTTAAAAGGAATAAGCGGTATTTGTGGGATAGCAATTGTAAAAATTCCAATCGGTATAAAGGGAATTCGCCAATTATGGAGTTCCAAGCCTTTCTAATTTCGTGTACATCGGCATTGGGAATGTATTTTTGGAAACTTTCAATGAATTCTAATTCACTTATTTTTCCTTTTTCAAACAAATCATTTTGAGCTATTAGGTATTCATTAGGTTCAGGGAGACCTAATTTCTTGAAAGCTTCAATTTGAGCTTCTTTTTCTAGATTGATAAAAATATCACCGAAATCAAAAATAATAGTGTTAATCATTGTTGAAAAAAATTAAAAGTTCATCCTCTACAATCGTTTTTTTTGTGCCTTCTTTTTTAATTATATTAGGAGATTGGATTCCATTTTCCAAAAAAACCGACCCTTTAAAAATTCGCGCTTCATCCCAAAGATTTTCATCAATAAAAGTCTGCAAGGTTTGTCTTCCTCCTTCAATAATTACGGATTGAATATTGTTGAGAAATAAGAAATCGGTAATTTGAGTTCCTATTTTTTTTGAATAATCAATTGTGTCGCTTGAAAGCACAAGAGTTTTTGCTTGATTATCAAAGATATGATTTTCTTTTGAAATTCGATTATTTTGGTCTAAAACTATTCGAATCGGGTTATTGCCTTTCCAATCGCGGGCGGTTAAGCTTGGATTATCGTCTATAACGGTTTGTGTACCAACTAATATAGCTTGTTCTTCGGTGCGCCATTGGTGCACTAATTGACGCGAATAGGAGTTGGTAATCCAAACGGGTTGTCGTACTTGTTTTGTTAAAGGGGCGATAAATCCGTCGTGACTTTCGGCCCATTTTAAAATAATATAAGGTCTTTTTTTGTTATGGAAGGTAAAAAAACGTTTGTTCAATTGATTGCATTCGTCTTCGAGTATTCCAACGGTAACGTTTCTTCCTGCTTGTACTAATTTCTTGATTCCATTGCCTGCGACTTTGGCAAATGGGTCGATGGTTCCAATGACAATATTGCGGATTTGATGTTCGATGATCAAATCAGAGCAAGGAGGGGTTTTTCCAAAATGACTGCAAGGTTCTAAGCTTACATATATAGTAGCAAAGGGAAGAAGTTCGGGGTTTTTGACGGAGCGAATGGCGTGTACTTCGGCGTGAGGACCTCCGGCTTTTTGATGCCATCCTTCGCCAATAATTTTTCCATCATAAACAATTACACTCCCCACTAAAGGATTGGGATAGGTAGTGCCTAGCCCATTCTGGGCTAATTCTATACAACGTTTTATATATTGTTCATGGTTTTTCACTTTGCAAAAATAATGTTTTGTTTTTTAGGTTGTAGGTTTTTTTAGGTTTTAGGTTTTTTTAGGTTTTAGGTTTTAGGTTTTTTAGGTT
>CANCJZ010000109.1 GCA_947378465.1 Flavobacteriaceae bacterium | reverse complement strand
GTTGTCGCATGGCTTGGTCTATTTTAAGTGCAAAGGTTTCTAAGTCGTCAGGTTCGTTTTCAAATTCAACAAACCATTCGTGATAAGGTAGTCCACTTTCAGGAGCTATTTGAGGGGCTACAGTAAACTCATTGATACGGACATTGGTGCCTTGCATCGCTTCGCGCATGGCGTATTCCACCTCTTTGCCAATGACGTGCTCGCCAAAGGCCGAAATATAATGTTTGATACGACCTGAAACGATTACTCTATAAGGTTTCAAACTAGTGAATTGCACCAAATCACCTATGTTATATGCCCAAAGGCCAGCGTTAGTGGAAATGATTAAAGCATAGTTCACCCCTATCTCAACCTCGCCAATGGTATAACGTCTGGCTTGTTCGTTATGAAACTCTTCTGCTTTTACAAATTCGTAGAAAATACCTGCATTGAGTAAGAGTAACATTCCTCTTTCGTCTTGCGAATCTTGATAGGCAAAAAAGCCTTCTGAAGCGGGGAACAATTCAATTGAATCGACCTTTCTTCCAATCAGGTTTTCAAATTTAGCACGATACGGTTCGTAATTAACTCCTCCATAAATAAAGAGATTAAAGTTTTTGAAAAGATCCCCAACTGGCTTTTGACTCTTCTCTTGTAGCTTTTCAAAATACATCTGTACCCAAGAAGGAATACCGGATATCACCGACATATTTTGATTATAGGTTTCTTCCACTATAGCGTTTACCTTGGTTTCCCAATCGTCAATGCAATTGGTTTCCCAACTAGGCATTCGGTTTTTTTGTAAATATTTAGGAACAAAGTGGGCTACTATACCCGACAAACGCCCCAGTTTGATTCCGTTTTTTTCTTCTAAAATGGGGCTCCCTTGCAAAAAAATCATCTTACCGTCTACAAAACTGGCATTACCCGTTTGATAAATATAATTGAGGATGGCATTTCGAGCAGCTTCAATATGATAAGGCATGGATTCCTTAGTTAAAGGAATGTATTTAACTCCAGAGGTGGTACCCGAGGTTTTGGCAAAATAAATAGGCTTTCCTTTCCAAAGCACATCCTCTTCCCCTGCCACTACCCTATCGACATACGATTTTAACCCTTCATAATCTCTAATAGGAACCTTTTGTGCAAATTCCTCAAAAGAAGTAATGGTGGAAAAATGATGATCTTTCCCGAATTGCGTATTTTGTGCCTCTAGTAAAAGAGATTGGAACACCCGAGCTTGAGTTGCTTCAGGGTTTTGAATCCAATGCTGGTTTTTAATATGAATACGCTTGGCGAAAATTTTTGCCGCAAATGATTTTATCGACATTATTGATGTTTCTTTTTTGTTTTTTGACGCTCTTTTTTGATTTTATCATCTTCTTCATCCACCGCTTTTCGCAATTTAAGTTCGAGCTTACTCGGTGCCATATCTTCTTCCTTAGGCAAACTTGCCTCAGAGGCCAAAATGGAATCTTTATTTACTTTTTCATATTCTAAATCGCCGTTCAATACTTTGATGATGGAGCGTTGATAAGCTTCGTTCTTTTTTAAAGCATTGGTTAATGAATCTGATTTAAGGGCGAGTTCCGTAGCGTCTTTTCGAAGTTTAGTTGAAGCATAACCCGGTATATATTCTCTTAATGGAGTAAAGGCAATAATGAAGGTAGTAACAAAAATAATCAGAATCGCCCCTGTAGTAGCTACCACAAAAACATTCATCAAGGTCAAGCGCAACGAAAAAATCTCCTCAAAGGTATCTTCGTTTAAAATCACCAAACGGTTTTTAGCAAACAGCTGTTTCTTTATTTTCTGCCTTTTAAGACGCTTTTCTGACATGTGCTTTTTATTATAGAACAAATATAGAAAAATATGTTGTGATTGCTGTTTAATATACTGTATCCGCAATTAAAGATAAATATTAAGAGGAAAATACAATCTAATCTAATTTCTTTTTACCTTTGCCGAGTTATTATAATCAAAAAATCTGCGAAAGCATAAATTTATACATCATGGGAAGATTAGGGATGCCAGAAATATTAGTGATCTTAGTGGTAGTTTTATTACTTTTTGGAGGTAAAAAAATTCCAGAATTAATGAAAGGACTTGGAACAGGTTTGAAAGAATTCAAAGACGCTTCTAAAGGAGATTCAGCTACTAACACTGACAAAAAAGAAGAAACTAAAGAATAGTTAGTTAATTTATAATTGACAATTATTGGGTGACGAAAAGTAATGTGAAAGCTATAAGTTTGAGATATGAATTCCTCTCAAACTTATAGCTTTTTTAATTGTGAATTATGAATTATTGTTAGTGGCAAATATACATTGTGTAATAATCTCAGTTGACCTTAGAACTTACAACCTAAAAAAACCTACAACACCATCGTAAGTTGAATTCGCTTGCGGTCTTCATCAACCTCAACGACTTTTACTTGAACATGTTGGTGGAGTTTAACTACTTCGTTGACATCGGATACAAATCCTTCTTTGAGTTGAGAGATGTGTACTAATCCGCTTTCTTTAACTCCGATGTCCACAAAACAACCAAAGGCCGTGATGTTGTTTACAATACCCGGCAATATCATACCGCTTCGAACGTCTTTGATGGTTTTTACATTGGGATCAAATTCGAAGACTTTAGCCGACTTACGTGGGTCCAGTCCTGGCTTTTCAAGTTCTTTTACAATATCTTTTAATCCAAGGATTCCGATATCTTTAGTAATGTAATTTTCTAATTTGATTTGGCTGATCTTTTCTTTGTTAGCAATCAAATCGTGTACGGAAATTTTTAAATCTTTGGCCATTTTCTCTACTATAGGATAAGCCTCAGGATGCACCGCTGAATTGTCTAATGGATTTTTGCCGTTGTGAATTCTGACGAAAGCCGCCGCTTGTTGAAACGCTTTTTCTCCTAATCGAGGTACTTTCTTGATTTGTTTACGGTCTTCAAAAGGACCGTTCTCCGAGCGATAAGCCACAATATTTTCAGCCATCTTCTCTCCTATTCCACTGACATAACTCAGTAGCGATTTGCTGGCTGTGTTGATGTTGATCCCAACGGAGTTTACACAACGCACCACAACCGTGTCAAGTTCTTCTTTTAATTTGGTTTGATCCACATCGTGCTGGTACTGCCCTACTCCGATCGACTTAGGGTCAATCTTTACCAATTCGGCTAAAGGGTCGGAAAGGCGTCTGCCAATAGATACAGATCCTCGAACGGTAACATCATAGTTTGGAAATTCATCGCGGGCAATTTTACTTGCAGAATAGACCGAAGCTCCGGCTTCCGAAACCACAAATACCTGAACAGGTTTGTCAAAAGGAATCTTTTTAATAAAGAACTCCGTTTCTCTTGAAGCAGTTCCATTTCCAATAGAAATGGCTTCTATATTATAAGCATTGACCATAGAACGAATCTTTTTCATCGCCATAGCACTTTCGTTTTGCGGCTGGTGCGGGTAAATGGTTTCGTTGTATAATAAATCGCCTTTCTCGTCCAAGCATACTATTTTACACCCACTTCTATAGCCTGGATCGATAGCCAAAATGCGTTTTTCTCCTAAAGGAGGCGCTAATAACAATTGACTCAAATTGCCGGCAAAAACATCAATCGCTTTGATGTCGGCTTTGGCTTTGGCCTCTTGCAAGGTTTCGTTGGATATGGCTGGCTCGAGCAAACGTTTGTAACTGTCTTTGACCGCCAGGCGCAATTGATCGACAGTTTCGCGATTGTTTTTGATGGTATTGTCCTCGATAAATTCAATCGCTTCTTCGTTTTCAATTTCCACATTAAGCTTGACAAAACCTTCGGCTTCGGCACGCAACATTGCTAACAAACGGTGTGAAGGAGCTTTGGAAATAGGTTCGGCCCAATCAAAGTATTGTGAAAACTTCTGAGCAGCTTCGTCATCTTTTTTGGTCTTAGCGACCTTAGTAGTAACCACAGCTTTTCGCTGGAACATACGACGAAGATTTTTTCTAATATATATATTCTCGTTAATCCATTCGGCTACAATATCGCGCGCACCTTGAAGTGCTTCATCTTCATTGGGCACCTTATCATTAAGATATTTGGAAGCAATAAATTCAATATCATCACTATTTTGAGCCATAATGATTTTAGCCAAAGGCTCTAAACCTTTTTCGCGGGCTACATCGGCGCGGGTTTTTTTCTTCTTTTTATAAGGAAGATACAAATCTTCTATCTCTTGTAAATCGAAACTATCTGTGATTTTTTTAGCCAATTCAGGACTCAGTTGACCTTGCTCCTCAATAGTTTTGAGAATGCTTTCTTTTCGTTTTACAATTTCATCGTAGTGTTTGGAAAGTTTAGCAATTTGTTCAATCACCACCTCATCCAAATTACCTGTTTGGTCCTTACGATAACGAGAAATAAAAGGAATGGTGCAATCTTCTGCAAGCAACTTTAAGGTTGCTTCAATGTTTTTAGGAGTAGTGTTAACTTGTCCTTGTATGAATTGTATGCTATTCATTGATTCGTACTGATTTGTTTTTATAAATACTTTAAAGTATTAGCAATTGATTTTATCGACTCTAGTAGCGTGTCTACCACCTTCAAAAGGAGTATTTAAAAAGGTAGCTACAATTTCCACCGCTTGTTCAATAGATGTAAATCGGGCCGGAATGCTGACAATGTTCGCATCATTATGTTGGCGCGCTAGCGCCGAAATTTCTTTGGTCCAGCAAAGTGCCGCACGCACTCCTTGATGTTTGTTAGCCGTCATTGCAATTCCGTTTCCTGAACCACAAATTACAATTCCTAGATCTACTTTTCCTTCAGCAACATCAATGGCAACAGGATGACCAAAGTCGGGGTAGTCTACACTGTCAAAAGTGTCCGTACCGTGGTTGATAATTTCGTGACCTTGAGCAGTTAAAAAAGCAACAATTGCCTTTTTATAATCGGGTCCAGCGTGATCGTTTCCAATAGCTATTTTCATTACATTTAATTTTTAGTTGTGGAAACAAATTTAGGTAAACTTATTAGTATATCGAATGGATAATTAGAAAAAGATAATTCGCTGATTTGCATTGCTTAAAAATAATTGTTTATAACTTTTATTTTTTAAAATACTTGAAACTAGTGTTTTATACCTTATTGGAAGGGAAGAAAAAAGGCATTGTTAATAGCGAAACTCAATTCGTTGATATTCAGGTAACATTAAATTAACATAAATTGTTCACAACTTTAGATAGAATTTTAGAACTATTTTTTGGTGGTATCGATTAAAATTGTAATCCAAAACGCAAATGAAAAAACCAAATTTAGTTTGCGGAATTTTTAGAAAAGTTATCAAACAAATAAATTGGTTTTTCAACAGAAATACGAGGTGGAACTTATCTACAAAAAGAATAAATTTTCGATTGTTAACAGTTGTTAATTACGATTCATTTTTAATTTAAAATGAAAGCTTTAGCAAAATTTAAGTATGTTGATAAGTCGGTATAACTAAAGCTAACTTAAAATTCAAGGTTTAATTTATAAAGTTATGCTATCAATTAACACGCTATAATAACCACCAAGATTTAATTTAAATTTTAAAATTTTTGTTGTTGCTTTTAATAGATGTTGAAAACTTTAAAAAGTTAAACGATTTTCAAATTCTCATTTTCTGAAAGTTGATCTAAAATGGTTTGTACCGTTTGGAAATCGTTTGGATGTACTTTGAGTTGGATGCCACCGTAGGCTATCGTTGCCATGGGATTAATCCCGATAAGATTTTCGTTTAAGAAAAGATGCGGAATGTTTTCATTTTCAAGAATGGATTTTAAAACGAGAATTTCGTGAGGAAAATTGAAAATCGCTATTGTAACAAATTCAGCCATTTGTATTTTTTTATAAAGATACAAAAGTTATATTTTCTATAAATGTTAAAGTATAAGGGCTAAATCTTAATTGTTCTTTGTAATTTTAAACTCTATAAGAAATGAATTATGAGTAAGTTCCCAAAAAAGTTTGGAAAAAAAGAGAAAACCTTCTCTGAAAAAATATTAAAAATACTATCGAATAACGCTAATAAACCTTATAACTATAAGCAGATTTGTGCTATCCTGGAATTGACTGATACCAAGAGTAGAAATGAGATAATCAAGGATTTAAAAATACTTGCTGCTCAAAAATTAATCATTGAAAGTGAACCTGGAAAGTATTTGGTTAAGGCAGTAAGTCAAGATTATTACGAAGGCGTTATTGATATGACTTCGAGAAAAACAGCCTATTTTATCTGTGAGGATTTTGAAGAGGACGTTTTTATTCCCACTAACAATTTGAATCACGCCTTGGATAAAGACAAGGTTAAGGTATATGTATACAACCGTCGTCGTGGTAAAAAACCAGAAGGCGAAGTAATTGAAATTCTCGAAAGAGCCAAATCAGAATTTGTTGGTGTTATTGATATTCAAAAGAATTTTGCGTTTGTAACTACTGCTAATGCTAAAATGTATACGGACATCTTTATCCCTAAAGACAAAATTGGAGAAGCAGAACAAGGCGATGTGGTTATTGTTAAAATTGAGGATTGGCCTAAAAAAGCAGACTCCCCTTTTGGAGCTGTTATCAAAGTATTGGGCAAACCAGGCGAACACGATACTGAAATACACGCCATACTTGCGGAGTATGGATTGCCTTATGATTTTCCTGTTGAAATAGAAGTTTTTGCACAGAAAATAGATACTTCTATACAGCCTTCAGAGATTGCCAAACGAAGAGATATGCGTTCTACCTTGACGTATACTATTGACCCTAAAGATGCTAAAGATTTTGACGATGCCTTATCATATAAAGAATTAGAGAATGGCAATTATGAAATTGGAATTCACATTGCGGATGTTTCCCATTATTTACAAGAAGGAACAATACTAGATGATGAAGCTTTTCAACGTGGTACCTCGGTGTATTTAGTTGATCGTGTAGTGCCTATGTTGCCTGAAGTACTTTCTAATTTTGCTTGTTCGTTACGTCCAAATGAGGAAAAATACACCTTCTCAGCCATTTTTGAAATCGATAAAAAAGCTACCGTAATCAATCAATGGTTTGGTAGAACCGTGATTAATTCCGATCAGCGTTTTGCTTATGAGGAAGCACAATACATTATTGAAACTAAAGACAAAACAATACCTGCTGCTATTTCGCTTACAGGAAGCGACTTTGTAGTGGATGATGCTATCGTTGCGGCTACTTTGAAATTGGATGAGTTGGCTAAAATATTACGCAGAAATAGAATGAATAATGGTGCTATTTCATTTGATAAAGTAGAGGTAAAATTCAATTTATCAGCTGATGGAGAGCCGGAAGGAGTTTATTTTAAAGAATCAAAAGAGGCCAATCATTTGATTGAAGAGTTTATGCTTTTAGCTAATAGAAAAGTGGCCGAATTTATTGGAAAACAAAAGAAAACTTTTGTTTATAGAATTCACGATGAACCTAATGAAGATAAATTGTTTGCGATGCAAGCCTTGATTTCGAAGTTTGGTTATAAGATTGATTTGAGAGAGAAACGCGATATTTCCAAATCATTAAATCAATTGATGGCCGATGTAAATGGAAAGAAAGAACAAAACTTAATCGACACTTTAGCGATTCGAACTATGAGTAAGGCTAAATATTCAACTGAGAATATTGGTCACTATGGATTGGCATTTGATTACTACAGCCATTTTACCTCCCCTATTAGACGTTATCCTGATGTTATGGTACATCGATTACTTCAATACTATTTGGATGGCGGAAAATCAGTGGATGCTGATGTATATGAAGCCAAATGTGAGCACGCTTCTAATATGGAAGGTTTGGCGACGAATGCCGAACGCGATTCTATCAAATACATGCAGGTTAAATACATGCAAAACCACAAAGACGAAGAGTTTTTAGGTGTGATCTCTGGTGTTACAGAATGGGGAATTTATGTAGAAATTGTTTCTAATAAATGTGAAGGAATGTGCAGAATCAGAGAGATTAAAGATGATTATTATACTTTTGATGAAAAGCAATATGCTTTAGTAGGTGCTGTTTCTAAAAAACTATTACAACTAGGTGATGAAGTATATGTTAAAGTTAAAAATGCAGATTTAGTTAAGAAACAGTTGGATTTTAGTTTAGTTAGGCATTAGTTTTTTGTTGTAGGTTCTAGGTTCTAGGTTGTAAGTTCGTTGGGTAGTTGGAAGTGTTATTAAATTTGAATAGTTTGTATTCATTATTAAATTATTTATTATCAACTCATACCTCTTAATTCTTAATACTTAAATCTTAATACTTAAATCTTAATACTCAAATCTTAATACTTTTAAAAATATGAAAAAAATAGTTTATAGCTTATTATTTATAAGCACATTGGGCTTTGCTCAAACAGAAAAAAGCGTGGGTGATTTTAATAAAGTGACCACCTTTGATCAAATTGATGTGATCTTGATTCCTGGTAAAGAGAATAAGGTTTTATTGACCGGAAAGGATTCAGAAAAGGTAGAATTAGTCAATAAAAAAGGCGAACTAAAGTTGCGTTTACCTTTGACTCAATTGTTAAAAGGTGATGATATTTCGGCTACCGTATATTATAAAGCAATTGATGCGGTGGAGGCTAATGAGGGTTCTAGTATTGCTAGTGAGGCTGTTTTTAAAAGCACTATGTTTGATATTATTGCCAAAGAAGGTTCTCAAGTGAAATTAAAATTAGACGTCAGTAAATTAACTGCTCGTGTGGCTAATGGTTCCACAATTACTTTGGAAGGAACCGCCACTAATCAGGATGTATTAGTGAATTCAGGGGGCTTGTATCAAGCTAAAAAACTAGTTACAAATCAATCGGTTATCACGGTCAATGCTGGGGGAGAATCGGATGTGAATGCTAAGGAATTAGTGGATGCAAAAGTTAGAGCAGGGGGCGATATAACCATTTATGGCAAGCCAAAACAAATCAATCAAAAAGTAATTGCTGGAGGAAGTATTCAGGAAGCAAAATAGATTTATTTTCTTTTTTAAGATATAAATACTATTTTGCAGAATAATTTTTTAACTACCTATATGTTTCAAGACATTGCAGCTGCCCTTTTACCTGGTTTTATTTTAAGTTTTATGATTGGTCCAGTATTCTTTGTATTACTGGAAACTAGTGTAGTTAAAGGTTTTAAAGCGGCATTGGTTTTTGATTTAGGGGTGGTTCTAGCGGATATCATTTTTATATTGATTGCTTATTTTAGTAGTTATCGCTTGATTCAAAGCATTAAAGATGATCCGGCTTTGTATATTTTTGGAGGCTTAGTAATGCTTACTTATGGTATTATTACTTTAATCAAAAATAAAAAAGCAGAGAAGAATATCGATGAGGAAGATCCAGCTGAATTGGCTAAAAATAATTATTTCTCGCTATTTATTAAAGGTTTCTTTTTGAATTTTATCAATGTTGGAGTCCTTGGATATTGGTTGTTGATATTGATTACCATTGGTCCACAATTGAAATTAGACCCTACTCGAATGTTTACCTTTTTAGCGACTATGGTGTTGATGTATTTCATCACCGATATTTTCAAAATATTAGCCGCTAAACAATTGCGTAAGCAACTTAACCCTAAAAATATCTTATTAATCAAAAAATTCATCAGTATTGTTTTGATTATCTCTGGGGTATTTATTCTGTCTCAAGGTTTGTTGCCAAAAGACAAACAAATTGTGACTAAAGCAACGGAAACTATTGAAAATCATAAATAGTTTTTTA
>CANCJZ010000108.1 GCA_947378465.1 Flavobacteriaceae bacterium | reverse complement strand
CGTATGATCAATAATAATTTGATGTTCGCCTGCAAATACAAAGCTCATCAAGGCATTCGTAGTGCCTTCAGAAGCAATGTAAAATGCGCCTTTGTTGCCTTCTATGTTTAGTTGTACCTCGTTCATAATTATTGTTGCATTGGAATTTCCATCAAAAGGAATTGCGCATCGGTTGAGGCTTTGATGTTTAACGTATCAAAATCCCAAACTCCCAATCCATCACGTGTGGATAATTCTTGTTCGTCAATACTCACTTCTCCACTCAAAACAAAAACATACAATCCGTTTCCTTCTTTTTTAAGCGTATAATTAGTGCTAACTCCAGCGTCAAATTCGGCCAAATGGAACCAAGCATCTTGATAAATCCATACTCCTTCATCTTCCGATGTAGGCGAAAGAATTTGTTGCAATTTGTTTTTGCGGTCCTCTGGATTTAAAGTAATTTGTTGGTAACGTGGCGTTACATTTCGGTATTTTGGGAACACCCATATTTGCAACAATTTGGTACGTTGATCGTGATTCGGATTGAATTCACTGTGTTGAATTCCGGTACCGGCACTCATCACTTGTACATCGCCATTTTTAATAGTAGCGGCATTACCCATACTGTCTTTGTGCGCCAAATCGCCTTCAAGTGGAATAGTAATGATTTCCATGTTATCGTGCGGATGGGTTCCAAAACCCATTCCTGGTGCAATAGTATCGTCGTTCAATACGCGAAGCATCCCAAATTGAACTCTGTCGGGATTGTACCAGCTGGCAAAACTAAAACTGTGGTATGCGTTTAACCATCCGTGATCGGCGTGACCTCTAGTGTCGGCTTTATGTAATACTGTATTTTTCATAGTGTATAAATTTAGTAATTATTATGATACAAATTTACGCTGGCTGACGCGATTGAGCACTTAACCTAGATTAAGAAAGTGTAAACATCCATCCGTCGTGTTTGTTTGTCGTTGGTAGAATGAATGTTAATCTTTTTTAGAAGTAATGCGGTTCTGATTTGAAATTATTAAATTTGATTTCAAATGATAGGATGGCTATGATGATCTAGGTGTTTTTGTTTGAAAAAAATGATTTAGATAGAATGTTTATTGTTTTTTTTAAAATAAAAATTAATCAGTTAAAAAGTACTCTATCTATTTTTTTCATAAAACCAATATAAGCAAAAAGTAGTATAGGTATTTTACATATAAAATAGATGCCAACAAAAAGTACTGTATCTATTTTTTTCATAAAACCAATATAAGCAAAAAGCAGTATAGGTATTTTACACATAAATTAGATACCAACAAAAAGTACTGTATCTGTTTTATACATAAAACCAATATAGGCAAAAAGTAGTATAGGTATTTTACATATAAAATAGATACCAACAAAAAGTACTCTATCAGTTATAAACCTAAAATCTATTGATCTAAAAAATAAGTATTGAGCCTTTTTTGTTTTTTTTAAAATAAACGGCTTTTCATTTTAAAAAATAAAATAAAAATTACAATAAAGAAGTATTACTCCAAAATGAAGCGTGATGAAAGAGGTGTTGTTTAATCATATATTCGGGAATATTTTTGATGATGTGCGTATTACCACACCTAGGCTGACTAATTTTGCGGAAGATGCCCACAGTCGTTTGCTGTCGCAAAACACAAATAATGAGTATGATGCTCAGATTGCTCAGTTGCGTGTGGCTATCGATGAATTGACAACCAAAATTTCCAAAGTAGATGTTGATTTAGCCATTCAATACGGAGATACTTTAACTGTAGATCGATTGATTGCCGATTTTAAGCAAGTGATGCAAGAAAAAGAAGGAGTTATTGCCGATGCCTTAGGCGGATTTGATTCTGTTGGATATATCGAATTTTATCCCAAAGGCGAGGTGGAATACAATCAAGCAACCAAAGAGAAATTGCCAGTGTTGATCAATCGCGTTGCGGTATTGGCACAAAATTATACTGTACAGTTGCCCCCATCATTGACCACTACATTACTTGCTATAGCTACCCATTGGGAATTATACCGCAATAAACAACAAAAACAAAAAGGAGCAGTTAGCGAAGGACGTTACGACAGAAGCGAAAAAAGAAAGGCTTTGGAAATAGTGCTGCACCAGCTGATGCACTTTATTGCGCAAAAATTCCCTACTAATTCCCATCATTGCAGCATCTTCTTTGATATCCATTTGCTTTATGCAACGGGACATAAAAAGGTGTCAAAGAAAAAAGAGGAATGAATTATTTTGGATTTCGAAGGGCTTCGATTTCACTTTATAGTATAAAAAATGATTTTTTTTATTTTAAAACTTAACCTCCTTACTTCCTCAACAATCTGCTTTTCATTTTACTAAAAAATTCAGGCGTTACCCCAATATAGGAAGCCAGGTGTTTTTGAGGGACTCTAAGGATGAGGTTTGGGTATTTTCTGCACATTTTTTCAAAGCGTTCTTCGGCAGAAAGACTCATATTGTCCATCAATCGCTCTTGGTGACTTACGAGTGAGTTCTCGGCTAAAATTCGGAAAAAGCGTTCCAGCTTAGGGATGTTGTGGTATAAAAACTCTTGGTTTTCTTTGGAAATAACAACCACTTCGGCATTTTCAATAACTTCAATAAACAGAAATCCAGGTTTTCTAGAAAGATAGCTGTACATATCGCCGATCCACCAACCTTCGCAGGCAAAATGTAGGACGTGTTCGATAATGTTGTCACTGATGGAAAAACTACGCAAAATGCCCGTGTTGACAAAATAAAGCTGGTTGGAAATCGTGTTGGGTTGTTGCAACAAGGTTTTGGCTTTATAGGAATGGATTTCTATTTTGGAAATAAGCAATTGCTCCTCTTCGGGAGTCAGGCTAATGTGTTTGGCGATGTTTTCGAGTAGCAACTTCATAGTTTCAAAAGTACTACTTCTACTTTATATTTTGCATCGCCCAAATGAGTAAAGTATTTTTTTCTTTAGGTAAGCCAAGTTTTTCGATGATGTTACTTCGATGACCTTCGACGGTTTTTTCAGAAAGAAAAAGCAATTCAGCAATTTGTTTGGTTGTTTTTTGTTGGGCAATGAGTTCTACTATCTTCCGTTCCGAAACGGAAAGTTTGTGTAGTAGTGGAATGTCAGAATCACGGTCTTTTACCAAATCCTCTTCCAAATGCTCACTGACATACCGATTTCCTTTTTGAACTTCTTGTAGGCATTTTTCCAATTCATTTTGAGCGTGTTCTTTAAGGATGTATCCAAACACACCGTATTCAGTGGCTTTTTTGTAAATGGTCATTTCCTTGTGCATGGTGAGTAATATTACTTTTGTATTTAAACGACCTTCGTGTACTTTTTTAAGTACATCCAATCCGTCAAGCCCGGGCATATTGATGTCGAGAACGGCAATGTTGGGTTGGTGCAAATGAATAAGGTTCAGGGCAGTGATTCCGTTGGAGCAGGTATCTATTATTTTGTAACCAAAAGATTCCAAAAAGTTTTTTGTTCCAAATAAGGTAAACGGATGGTCGTCAGCAATTAGTATTCTCATAAATTATATTTCAATAGTAATGATGGTTCCATTGGAATTTGAAGTGATTTTTGCTTTTCCACCCATGGCTTTACTGCGTTCAATGATGTTGTGTAAACCAAAAGAGTTTTTGTTTCTGAGAGTTTCTTTAACATTAAAACCCTTTCCATTGTCTTTGATTTCAATAAATAATTTTTTGTTTTTTTCAATAATACTAATTTTTGCGGCCATAGCATTGGAGTATTTGATGATGTTGGAAAGCGCTTCTTGAATGATGCGGTACACTTGTAACTCGTTAATTGAGCAAAGACAATTGTGGTAATCGATTTCGGCAGTAACCATAAAGTTGTTGTTGATTTGAGCGCGTTCCACTAATTGTTCCACACTGGTAGTCAGTCCAATTTTATCAAACATCACAGGATGAAGATTTCTACTAATGGTTCGGATGTCATCAATAAGATGATCAATTTTAGAATTGATTTGATTGGTGTCGTTTTCAGTTGGGACCTTTAAATTCAAGAGTTCGTGACTCAAACTATCGTGCAGATCGCTGGCAATTCGCCGGCGCTCCTCTTCGGTCTTTTCTAAAAGTTTTTTGGTGTACAACTGGGTATGTCTTTTTTCATTGTTCAATTTTCGTTGTTTCAAATTATTGGTAAATAAAAAAGCAATAATGAAGAAAACACTGATAATAGAAATTAATAAAGCAATGGTTGTGTTTTTATTTAAAATGGTTTTTTCTTGTAATTTGATATGTTCTTTTTGTTTTTCCGATTGGTATTTTGAAGCGATTTCAATTACTCTACTTTTCATTTCATTACTGCCCGAGCTGTCTTTTGCTCTTTGAAGTTCTTCTTCATGAAATAAGGCCGCTTTATAATCTTTTTTTAAAAGAGCATTGCTCTTTAGTACTTTTTCAAAGTCAATGATTTTTTCAAAATCTGAATTTTCTTTTAGTATCGGGATGGTGTTTTTTATGATTTGTACATCGGCATTGTTTTTATTTTTCTTTATTTCGTAAAGAGCACGAGCAACATTGTATTCTTGCGTACAAGTAGTTGAGTTGATTTTGTCAACTAAAGGTTTGATTTGCTCTAAAATAGTTTGAGCTTCATGCATTCGGTTTTCTTGTACTAATTTTTCTATGTAATACGTATCGAAGGAAACGGTCAGGGCTTCATTTTTAAAAGAATCGTTATGGTACTGTTTGTATATAGATTCAATCAAAGGGAAGGTTAGTTTGTTTTTGTTTTTCTCAAAAATATAGATCTTGTTATACAAACTCACGTAATAGTTGTAAGTAGAATTGCACTTTTTATAACAATTGATGGCTTTGTCCACATTTTCATAGGCTTTTCTAGGGTGGTTAGTTACATTATAAATGCTTGAGAAGCTGAGGTACACATTGCCAATTCCTTCTAGATCCCCTGTTTTATTATAGAATTCCAATGATTTTAAATTGGTTTCCAAGGCCAAATTTTGTTTTCCCATACTGTAATAACAATAGGAAAGATCATAATAGGCTCTTGCAGTACTTGTACAACTATCATAATCATCCGGTTGGAGTGCAACTATTTTTTCAAAAAAAGGAATGGCTTTTTTATAATTCCCAATGTCAGAATAATAATTCCCAAAAAAGGAATCCACAAAAGAGGTGGATTTAGCAGGAAGATACGGTCTGTAATTTTTAGAAAAATAGGCTAAGGTTTCTAAAAAGGTTTTGTTATAGTTGTAATTATAATCGAGATTGTCACAGGTTAAATCTAAAACGCGCGCTGCTTCGGTATAGTTTTTTTGATTGATATAAAAAGTATAGTGTTGTAAGGCAATGGTAATAAAATCAGCTTTGAGTGCGTTGTTCTTGTCAGAAATCCACTGACAAGTAGCGTCATGGTTTCTGTTAGTAATGGGTTTATAAAGAATTTGACTTTCTTTTTTTTTGTCACACGACCAATGTGAAAATGTTAAAATCAAAAGGGAGAAAATAATTTTGGCAAATCTTTTTCTACAATTATTCATAAAAGGGGGATTTTCAACAAATGTATCTATTTCATTTATATTATTGTTATAAATGACAAAATCAGGGGTTAACCCCTATATGAATTTACGGACAAATAGTGGAGATTTGTAAGCATATTTTTTGTAGTTGTGCTTGTAGTATAAAATGGGCAATAATCGATCAAAAGATATTGAAAACGTATAAATTCAAAATCACTAATTATAATCAAATGAAAAAAACCCCTTTATTAATTTTATTGTTATTTCTGTTTTCGAAGTCGGTACATGCGCAAGATCCGTATGTCGGGGAAATTCGAATATTTGCAGGAAATTTTGCCCCTTATGGTTGGATGTTTTGCGAAGGTCAATTGTTGCCAATCAGCGAATATGAAACATTGTTTAATTTGATCGGAACTACGTATGGAGGTGATGGGCAATCGACTTTTGCTTTGCCTGACTTACGAGGTAGGTTGCCTATTGGAACAGGTCAACGACCTGGAGGTAGTAATTTTACTTTAGGACAAATGTCCGGTGCAGAGTCCGTTACTTTAACTACTGCTAATATGCCGTCCCATCAGCACAATAGTCAGTTAATGGTGAATAATGGAAATGCCACGGTAAATGTTCCAAGTTCAAATTCTAGTATTGCTAATTCAGGGACTTTGTCTGGTCGTCCTTTCATGCCTGATTTAAGTTATAGTAATGCTTCTACTGATGTATTATTAGATACAGGAGTAACGGCTAACAGTGGTTCTTCTCAACCAATTAGTATTATGAAACCTTATGTAGGAGTAAATTATATTATATCACTTTATGGAATTTATCCTACTCAAAACTAATATTTTATAAAAATGAAAAACAATACATATATCACAATAGTTCTTTTGTTTGTTGTGAATTCTTTGATGGCTCAAAATCCAATTATTGGAGAAATTAGAATTTTTTCAGGAAATTATGCCCCAAGTGGTTGGGCTTTTTGTAATGGACAAACGATGTCGATTTCTCAGAACACGGCCCTTTTTTCTTTATTGGGTACTACTTATGGAGGGAATGGAATAAACACCTTTGCTTTGCCGGATATGCGTCAAAGAGTAGTGATGCACCCTGGACAAGGACCTGGATTGTCGTTACACGATTTAGGTGAAACTTCAGGAAGTGAAACGGTAACTTTAGTTGCGGGTAATTTACCCCCACATAATCATACGGCTCAAATTAAAGTATCCTCGGGAGTGGCTGATTTGAGTACGCCAACTACTGGAGTTTCTTTGGCTTCGCCAGTAGAAATCCACAACAGTACTTCATATCCCGTATTGCGCTATACTACTGCTACACCAAATATTACTTTGACAAGTAATGTTACGACAACAACGGGAAATTCTCTTCCCATTGATGTAACTCAACCTTATTTGGTATGTAATTATATCATAGCGCTTCAAGGTATTTATCCACAACGTAATTAATGAATGATGAAAAAAATATATTTTTTAATAGCAGTGTTATTTAGTGTAAATTCACTTCTTGCACAAGAACATTATATAGGTGAAATTTGTGTATCTCCATATGGTTTTGCTCCTCAAGGCTGGGCATTATGTAATGGACAACAATTACCAATTAATCAAAATCAAGCTCTTTTCGCAATATTAGGGACTACCTATGGAGGTAATGGAATTACCACATTTGCACTTCCCGACTTAAGAGGTCGTGTAGTAGTAGGTCAAGGAAATGGTAAAATTCTTGGTCAAGCCAGTGGCGCTGAAACCACAACTTTGACTTTAGCGAATTTGCCAGCGCATAATCATGTTGAACAAGTTAAAGTGAGTTCTACAAATGCTACTTTAAATGTTGCTACTCCTGGGGCCTCACTGGCAGCACCTGTTGAGGTAGTGAATGGTAATTCACATCCTGTATTGGGCTACAATACAACGGCTCCAAATGTCGCTTTATCAGGAACGCCAACTACAGCCACTGGTGCTACTACGGTAACTCCTGTTAGTACTATGCAACCTACTTTAGGGTTGAATTATATCATCTGTTTGCAAGGAATTTTTCCTTCTCAAAATTAATTATAGAAAATGAAAAAATATTATATATATCTATTTATATCCTTCCTTTTTGCGGGGTCTGTTGCAGCTCAGACTACGGAAACCTTTGAAACAGAAACGGATAATAGTACTAGTTTTATAGATAACAATCAGGTTTTTAATATCAGTTCTCAATCTGGGGGGACTTTTGATATTGCCAACTATACTGGTAAAGGCTGGAATGGAACTGCGATTGATAACAAATCCATTGATAATTCAACTTATGCTTTTTGGGATGTTCCGGTTCAATTTACTATTTCAAGTGCTGGACAAGCTCCTTTTACTTTAAAGTCGTTAAACTTATATTTGAGTAGAAAAGACTTGACAGTAGGTTCTGGTTCTTTGACCATTACAGGAAAATTAAATGGAACCACTGTGTTTTCTGCAACTTCAAGTTCTGGATTTAATACCAATTTAGGAGTTAAAAACGGATTTACATTAATTGATTTGACAAGTTTTGGAAGTGCTAATAACAGTAATGTTGCGATAGATCAATTTGTGGTGTCAACAACAGGTTCCTTCGAATATGTATCTTTAGATGCAATGACTTGGAATATCGATTGTTCTACCTTAGTAGCTCCTACTTCTAATGCTCAGGCGTTTTGTGTTGGTGCAACTGTAGCTGATTTAGTAGCAACTGGTTCTTCATTGAAATGGTATGCGGCAGCTACTGGAGGTAGTCCATTAACGAGTACTACCATTTTAAGTACGGGTACTTACTATGTAACCTCTTCTAATGTGGCGGGTTGTGAAAGTGCCAGAATCGCCACCTCAGTAACAGTAAATACTACAGCTGCTCCTACTGCGAATGCACAATCAGTTTGTGCCAATGCAACCGTCGCTAATTTAGTGGCAACTGGAACTTCTTTGAAATGGTATGTCTCAAGCACGGGTGGAAGCCCTTTGGATTCAACAACGAATTTGTCTGCTGGGAATTACTATGTAAGCCAAACATTAAATGGTTGTGAAAGTACTAGAACCACTGTTACTGTATCAATTACTTCTGCTCCTCAGCCTGTCAGAAATGGAAATAGTGGTACCTTGTGTAATGGAGCAACTGTTGCTACATTAAATACATTGTATAACAATTCGTCGGATTTGCTTTGGTATTCCATTCCTACTGGAGGAACACCTTTAGATTTGAGTACTACAATCCTTCCAATGTCTACTAATGTTACATTTTACGTAACGCTAACTACTAACGGTTGTGAAAGCCCTCGTTTAGTTCATAATGCATATGTAAACAATGTTTCTTCACCAACGGCTTCCCCAACGCAAAGTTTCTGTGCTGGTGCAAAGGTGTCTAATTTAGTTGCTACACCCGCTCCTATGGCTTCTTTACAATGGTTTACCACAAGTACTGGAGGTACGGCTTTAACGGGTACTACGATGTTGAATTCAACGGATTATTATGCAGGTCAAAATCATATTTCGGGTTGTCCAAGTGATAGAACCAAGGTTACTGTTACACTGACTCCAAATACAATAAATTCAACTTCACTTTGGGTTTGTGATAGTTATTATTGGGCTTTTAATGGAGTGACTTATACAGAGTCGGGGACCTATGTAGCAGTAAATGGATGTGATACAGAAATTTTAGATCTGACTATAAATCCAAGTACATCGGACACTACTACAATATCGGCTTGTGGTAGTTATACTTGGGAACTTAATGATATGACTTATACGGAATCAGGAATATATACCGTTATCAACGATTGTGATACACAAATCCTAAACTTAACCATTACGCCAAGTACTTCAACTACGACTACAGCATCAGCTTGTGATAGCTATTTCTGGTCGGTAAATGAAATGACGTATACTGAATCAGGAACGTATACCGTAGTGAACGGGTGCGATACACAAATTTTAGAATTGACTATTACGCCAAGTACTTCAACTACGACTACAGCATCAGCTTGTGATAGCTATTTCTGGTTGGTAAATGAAATGACGTATACTGAATCAGGAACGTATACCGTAGTGAACGGGTGCGATACGCAAATTTTAGAATTGACCATTACGCCAAGTACTTCAACTACGACTACAGCATCAGCTTGTGATATCTATTTTTGGTCAGTAAACGAAATGACATACAGCGAATCAGGAACGTATACCGTAGTGAACGGATGCGATACG
>CANCJZ010000107.1 GCA_947378465.1 Flavobacteriaceae bacterium | reverse complement strand
TAACAAAGAACTAACCCTTAAAGATAAAATACTTAAATTCTTCAAAAAAGACTAATAAGTAGTAGCCATTATCAAACGCATTCATTTTTTTGTTTTTTTAAAATAAAATGATTTTAAAACAAATATTATAATACCAAATAAGGTATAGTATTTATTCCAAAAAAGCCTTGTTGACACTACAACAAGGCTTTTTTGAATCGTATTATAACTCTTGTAAATGAATTAATCCTCTTTCAAAATTGTTTTCTACTCTTTCAAAATAGTTTTCTACTCTTTCAAAATTGTTTTCTTCTCTTTCAAAACTCTTTTCTACTCTTTCAAAATTGTTTTACACTCTTTCAAAATAGTTTTCTACTCTTTCAAAACTATTTTCTACTCTTTCAAAATAGTTTTACACTCTTTCAAAATTCATTTATCTTCTTTCAAAGATGATTTCTTCCCTACGGAAATTGATTCATATTCTTAGGAAACAAAATTCCTCCCTTCGGAAAGTCAATATTGAATGTTTTTAGATGCTTTAAATGTCATCAAAAAGCATTATAAGGACAACAATTTTCCGCAACGAGCCTACAACCTACAACCTAAAAAAACCTACAACCTAAAAAAAACCTACAACCTAAAAAAAACCTACAACCTAAAACAACCTACAACCTAAAAATAGAATTGTTTTGAAAAATAGGAATTAAGTTTTCATGTTTTTTCAATACAACTTTGTTATTAATGAATTCCACATGCTTACTGTGATGCACATCCGATCCTATAAAGTCGATCAAATTATTGGTTAATAGATAATCAGCTGCTTTAGCTACGTGTGGACCATAGTATCCTACTGTCGACAACATATTCATTTGAAATTTACAGCCTGCTGTCTTTAATCTTTTATATTCATTTAATGAATTGTGGAAAAAATTGTAGCGCTCTGGGTGCGCTAATATTGGTGTATAACCTTCTAATTGAATTTCAAAAATAATGTCATATAAATTCATTGGTGGATTCAAGTAGGACATCTCTACCAATACATAATGATCTTTAATCGTTAACAGTTTCTCAGTAGATAATATCTTTAAAAAATTTCCGTCAAGCATATACTCTGCTGCTGCACTTAATTCAGGAAGTCCTTCTTTTTGTAACTCAATATTAGTCTTGAGTAATTTTTCCGAAATTATAGTTCCTGTGTTTTCCCAAACTCCTTCCATTATATGAGGTGTCGTGATAAACTTTTTAAAACCTAATTCCATTAAATTAGTAATTAATAATTTGGTTTCTTCAATACTCTTTGATCCATCATCAATACCAGGAAGTAGATGGGAATGGATGTCCGTATAGTCTGAGGGTATTAAATCCTTTAAAATAGGCTTGCTTTTACTGAAAAATATCAAAATAGTGAATTATTTTTTCACAAAGAAACAAATATTAATCAAAACATTTCAAATCTATTTTATAATAACCTCAAATTAGTATATTTGTTCACTATATAAAGCATATAAGGCTTTATTTAAAAGGAATTTACTTTGGAAATAGAAAAGCAAAATAATAACGATTGGGATTTAGTGATTAAGGGACACACCTCTCTTTTTGATATTAAATTTAAAGATTTATGGAGTTATAGAGATTTGCTTTTAATGTTTGTTAAAAGAGATTTTGTTAGCTTTTATAAACAAACTATTTTGGGACCTCTTTGGTTTTTTATTCAACCTATTTTCACAACACTTGTCTTTACTTTTGTTTTTGGAAATCTTGCAGGTATTAGTGCTGACGGTTTACCTCGACAACTCTTCTATCTTTCGGGTATCACCGCTTGGAACTACTTTTCAGATTGTTTGACCAAAACCAGCACCGTCTTTAAAGATAATGCCAATATATTCGGTAAAGTTTATTTCCCCCGTTTGATTATGCCTTTAAGTATTGTTGTCAGCAATTTGATTCGTTTTGGAGTCCAATTGTTACTATTGTTAATCATGATGGGATATTTCTGGGCTTTTCCTGTTGATGGAGCATCATTTCATATAAACTCCTCAATCTTATTATTCCCTTTATTGGTCTTGTTAATGGCGTTGTTAGGCTTAGGTTTAGGACTGATTATTACAGCAATTACCACAAAGTATAAAGATTTAACCTTTCTTATTACCTTCGGTGTGCAATTGCTAATGTATGCCACTACTGTAATTTATCCCTTGAGTTCTATTGATTTAAAATATAAAAAATACATTGAAATGAACCCTATGACTCCTATCATCGAAGCTTTTCGCTATTCCTTTTTGGGAAAAGGAGAATTTTCTATCTGGAGTATTGGCTATTCAGTTGGAGTAACTCTTGTAGTGCTGCTATTCGGAATTGTGATTTTTAATAAAACAGAGAAAAACTTTGTCGATACCATCTAATGAGCAAGCCAATTATTAAAATAGAAGACGTGTCAAAAGCCTACCAAATTGGACAAATTGGTACAGGAACTATTTCTAGAGATTTAGAGCGCTTTTGGATGACTAAAATATTAGGGAAAGAAGATCCTTTTCTCAAAATTGGTGAAACTAATGACCGCAGTGTCAAAGGGCAAAGCGATATCGTTTGGTCGCTTCGTGATATTAATTTTGATATCAATCAAGGAGATGCCGTCGGAATCATTGGAAAAAATGGTGCAGGTAAAAGTACATTGCTAAAAATATTATCCAGAGTGACTAGCCCTACCACTGGAACTATTAAAGTAAAAGGACGTATAGCAAGCTTACTTGAAGTAGGTACGGGTTTTCATCCTGAATTAAGTGGCAGAGAAAATATATTTCTCAACGGTGCTATTCTAGGAATGCGTAAAAATGAAATAAATCGAAAACTGGATGAAATCGTTGATTTCTCTGGAGTCGAACGTTATATTGATACTCCAGTAAAACGTTATTCTTCCGGAATGTATGTGCGTCTCGCTTTTGCAGTTGCTGCCCATTTGGAAAGTGAAATTCTTATTGTTGATGAAGTACTTGCCGTTGGAGATGCAGAGTTCCAAAAGAAATGTTTAGGCAAAATGGGAGACATTAGCAAAGGGGAGGGACGAACCGTGCTTTTTGTCAGTCATAATATGGGAGCAGTTAAAAACCTTTGTAACAAAGGCGTCTATTTACAAAATGGATTAGTACATACCGTTGGTGATATTGGCGAAGTAGTCAGCGCCTATCAAAAAAGTGATATGACCTATCAGGAATATAACGCTACTAATACTAAAAAAGATTTATTTTTGAATAAAGCCCGAATCGATTCTGAATTTAATGCCTTCCATTCCAACGAAGAAGTAAAATTTGTTTTCGAAATAGGCTATAATATCACAGTGGTGGAAAGTAAATTTCTTTTAGTGCGTATCCTAGATGATTTGGAATTGGTATTGTTCAGTGCTGAAATTGAATTGAAGATTCATAAAAAAGAATATCATTTAGTCATTCCAAGTGAAACATTAGTGAAAGGAAATTATAAATTGAATTGTATCATTTACCACCCAGCAATTGCTCAATATGACAATGTTGCCCGTTGCTGTAATTTCTCAATAATTGACAATATTTCAATTTTCTCTCATTTAGAAACCTTTGATATTGGTAAAGTGTATTTAAAACAACAATGGTATTAATGAATATCTTTAATAAGATAAAAGCTATTTTCTTCAAGGAAAAAGAGCCAATAGTGCCTTTTTTTACAAAAGATATCTTCCGCAATAAAAAATTTAATATTGGGGAATATACCTATGGTTGCCCTAAAGTGATTTTTGAAAATGAGGAAGCCAATTTAACTATTGGTAAGTTTTGTTCTATTTCTGTTGGAGTTGAAATCTTTTTAGGTGGTAATCATCGAATTGATTGGAGAACTACCTATCCTTTTAATAGTTTGCCCGAATATTTCCCCGAAGGAAATGCTATTAAAGGACATCCTGCAACTAAAGGAAACGTTGTGATAGGAAATGATGTTTGGATTGGAAAAAATGCAACCATAATGTCTGGAGTTACTATAGGTGATGGTGCTGTTATAGCAGCTCACTCGGTAGTTGTTAAAGATGTTGGAGATTATGAAGTATGGGGTGGAAACCCCGCACGATGTATAAAAAAACGTTTTGATCAAACTACAATTGATCAATTAAAAGCTGATAAATGGTGGGATTGGGACATTGAAAAAATTAAAAATAACCTGGATAAATTATGCTCGAACGAATTTTAATCAAATTATCTAAAAGATATAAACGTCAAAAACAACTCAGTAATGTTGGAGCAAGAATCGTTAATGATCCAATTTATATTGAGACTGTTCAAAAAACAGCGGACGAAATCAATAAAACGCCGTATCGTTTTGATGTGATCAATTTTTTATTGCAAAAAATGAATAAACCGAATACGGTTTATTTGGAAATTGGCGTTCGTTATCCTCACGAAAACTTTGATAAAATTCACGCCAATCAAAAATATAGTGTGGATCCAGGAATTGAAAATAAAGAAAATCCAGTAGATTTTGAATTGACTAGTGACGCCTTTTTTCAATCCCTTGACAAAAATGAAATCTTGTCCAATGATATTCGATTTGATGTAATATTTATTGACGGACTTCATTTGGCCGATCAAGTCGAAAGAGATATTCAAAATGCCTTGCGGTATATCAATGACTATGGATTTGTAGTACTACATGATTGCAATCCTCCAACAGAATTCCACGCCAGAGAATCGTATTATTATCGAAATTCTCCTGCTCGAGGGGTATGGAATGGAACCACTTGGAAAGCGTTTTACAAATCGCGTTTGAACTCTGAGTTATATTCTTGTTGTATTGATACGGATTGGGGAATAGGAATTATTTCTAAAAAATGCAATATAGGTGCCGCGACAACGACAAGTAATCCGTATTATGAATACCACGTTTTAGAAGCGAATCGAAAAGAAAACCTGAATTTGATTTCTTATGATGATTTTGTCTCTAAATTCAATTCGTAATTCACCTAATAATGTATGAAATTATCTACTGTAATTTTAGCTAAAACTTCTTCCTCCGATTTATTTCAAATGACTTTGAATGCGATAGAGTCGTTGCGTGATTCGGAAATAGAAATTGAGCATGAAATTATTATAGTAGAATCCAATAGCAATTACAGACATGAGGGGTTTGCTTTTCCTCAGGATATTAAAGTAATTCTGCCTAATGAAAAATTTAATTTTCATAAGTTTTTAAATTATGGAATTCAAAGGGCTACAGGTGATTTTATCGCACTTTGTAATAATGATGTGATTTTTTATCCCAATTGGTTCACGGAAATTGATAAAGTTGCGCAATCCAATCCTCAGATTCTATCGTTCAGCCCTTCTGATGATTTGTCCTCTAAGGAAACTGGTTTTGAAATTGGATATAAGGTAATGACTCATATCAAAGGATGGTGCTTAGTAGTAAAAAAAGATGTTTTCAAAACTATCAAGGAGCTTGATGAACGGTTTGATTTTTATTTTGCGGATAATGATTATGCCTTAACTTTGATCCAATACAACATTCAACATGCTTTAGTAGTAGCCTCTAAAGTGGAGCATTTAGCGAAAAGATCCACTAAAGTCAATAATACTAATACTATTAATAAAGATTATTTAACCAATTATACCATCCCTCAATATTTGTATCATTGTGATTATACCTATGTGTTGGAAGATGAATTAAGTTTGAATGGGTTTTTAAAATATCAAGACAAATGGGGTACTCCCAATTGGATATATAAAAAGAAAAAAATAGCACTCCTATTGATGAAATATAAGTTGGGCTTTTTAAATCGTTTTTTCTTAAGATTAAAATTATAATGATGATAACCATACTCTATATCTATAAAAACAAAGATGCTTTCCGTGTGAAGCGTTCTCTGGAATCATTACGCCAACAAACGGATCAAAGATTTCAAGTGCTTTTTGTGGATTATGGTTCAACTTCTTCATTTAAAGATGAAATCATTCCCGTCATCAATACCTTTGATTTTGTAAAGTATCATTACTCTTACCACTGTGCTCAAGCATGGTCACGCGCCAAAGCAATCAACATCGGTCTTCGATTAATTGAAACTCCTTTTGTATTTGTTGCAGATATCGACATGATTTTTAGAAACGATTTTGTTGCGAAACTCCATCAATTAAAAGATCACAACAAGTCAATCTATTTTAAAGTAGGTTTTTTAAATCAAAAAGAATCGACTGAAATAAAAGATTTTAACCAATATACTATCCAACACGTAAGTAGTGAAGGAGCCAAAGGACTTTCTTTATTTCCTTTGAAAGCCTTAAATGAAATACAAGGCTTTGACGAATTTTTACATTTTTGGGGAGCCGAAGACGAGGATATCCATCAACGATTACAAAATCATGGTCTATCAGAAGTGTTTTATAATGATGAAATACTGATGCTACATCAATGGCATCTAACTTACCGAAATGCTGAAAACAATCAGTTAACACAAGAGTTAAGAGTTTTAAATATCACTAGAATTAATAGTAATCACCTTAAATACAATTCTCAACAACATAAGACGGTTGTGAATACTACAACTTGGGGAACCAGTATTACTAAAGAAGAATATGTGGAGCTTCATCAAGCCCCTATATCGATTACATTGACCAATAAAAAAGAAGTCATTGACCATTTTATCTTTCATCAATTGAATGAATTCCATAACGGCATACTAGCGGTTACTATTGTTGAGGATGCTCAAAACGGAAGTTTAAAATCTCTTTTAAAAAGAAGTCTAAACAAAACAGTTCCTCAGTTTTATTCCTTAAAGGAAGTGAATGATACGCTTTTATTACACATCGTTTCTTTTTATAGAAATAATAATTACATTTATAACGTCTCTAAGGATCTTAAATCTATAGAATTTAAGATTAAAAAGTAAGTATAATGCCTAAAGTAATTCTCATATCCCAAGTACCCTTGCCTTACCATACTATTGGGAGTTGGACGACGCTTTACAAAAACTATTTCCATAGAAATCATTTGATTGATACTATTGTTTGTGAACAACCAAAAGAACTATGGAAAAACGTACAATACAGTTTTGTAAAACAAAGATTATGGGATAAAATTCAAATTAGAATCACTAAAAATAAGTATTTGTCTTATTTTAAGGCACTCGAAAAAGTAATCAAACCCAATCAGAAATACATTTTACAAATTATAGACAATCATGGTATTGTTGAACCATTAAATGATTTTTTGGAGAAAAAAGGATTCCGACACAATTGCTATATCCAATTCTTTTATCACGGTTATCCTCCATTTCATGAAAATTTTGCAGGAAGAAAATTTTATGAAGTCATTGATGAAATGATTGTGCTTACACTGTTATCCTATCGCGCTCATAAGGATTATTACACGATTCTTCCTTGTAAATTCTCTTTTTTACACAATGGAGTGGATACTGCTAAATTCTTCCCTTTAAAAGAAGAAAAGAAATTAGCGCTTAAATCGGAATTCAATAGCAATGGTAAAACAATCTTTGTTTGGTGTTCTCAGGATCGTCCTAAAAAAGGATTGCATTTATTGTTGGAAGCTTGGAGAAGAGTGTATGCGACTAATGAGAATATCGAATTGTGGGTGATTGGTTGTGAACCTAAAAAAGAAATGGAAGGCGTTCGTTATTTTGGTCGAATTCCCAATGATAATCTTCCACGTTATTTTCAAGCTACGGATGTTTTTCTTTTTCCCGTTTTGAATCATGAAGGATTCGGAATGAGTTTGATTGAAGCCTTGCATTGTGGGAATTATTGTATCGCTTCTGCTTTAGGAGGAGTTCCTGAAGTATTGGCATTTGGAGCTTTAGGACATCTTGTATCCCATCCTCATTTTGTTGAGAATTGGATTGATGCCATTGAAAAATATTTGCAAAACCCTCCTGAGCCGATTCAATTCGATCATAATTTGTTTTCCACGGATAGTTGGGTGGCGAATATGAATCGCATTATTATGGAAGCTAAAATATCATTGTTGTGAAAGCGAAAACTATTGCCATAATTCCAGCAAGAGGAGGTTCTAAACGCCTTCCAAATAAAAATATTTTGAACTTAGGTACATTTCCTTTAGTAGCACATTCTATTTTGTATGCTCAACAATTTCCAGATGAAATTGATGAGGTGTATGTTTCTACTAATGATGTTGCAATTAAGGAGGTAGCCCTTCAATACGGTGCCAAAATCATTGATCGTCCTGAAGCTATTTCAGGCGATTTGGAACCTACTATTACAAGTTTACAACATGCGCTGGGAGTTATTGAAGATACAATTGCAAATATTGTATTACTACAAGCCACTAATCCTTTACGACCATTGGATTTGTTCGAAAACGCCTTTAAATATTTTAAAGAAAATAACTGTGATAGTTTGTTTGCCGTTTCTAGAAATCATAATAAGTTAGGAAAAATATTAGATCATCAATTTGTGCCTTTTAATTATCAAATTGGTCAACGTAGCCAAGATTTAGAACCTTTATATTTTGAAAATGGTTTGCTGTATATCACTAAAGCATCGAGTATTCAACAAGGAAAAATCATAACAGACAATGCTTTTCCTTTTATAGTAGATCATCCTTTTGCAAATGTTGATATCGATACTTTGGAGGATTTTGAATATGCAGAATACCTTTTTAATAAAATAAAAAAATAGCCTTTAATCACTTAATAATTCTCCTTTATATAAATTGAATATCCTATGAATCCATATATAGAAATAGCAGGAAGAAAAATTGGTCCTGATTTTCCTCCTTTAGTAATTGCCGAAATTGGTATTAACCACGAAGGTTCTCTTACCGTTGCAAAAGAAATGGTCGATGCTGCGCATAGAGCTGGGGTAGAGGTAGTCAAACATCAAACTCATATAGTTGCTGACGAAATGAGTGGGGCTGCTAAAAAAGTAATTCCTGGAAATGCCGATGTCTCTATATACGAAATCATGGAACGTTGCGCTCTAAATGAAGAAGAAGAATTAGAACTGAAAAATTATGTTGAAAGTAAAGGAATGATTTTTATTTCCACTCCTTTCTCTAGAGCTGCCGCTGAACGATTGCGCAAGTTTGATATTCCAGCCTACAAAATAGGTTCTGGAGAATGTAATAATTATCCTCTTCTCGAACATATTTGTTCTTTTGGAAAACCAGTTATTTTGAGTACTGGAATGAATACTATTGATAGCATTCAAAAAGCCTTAGCGATATTTGACCATCATAAAATTCCAGTGGCAATATTACATACGACTAATTTATATCCTACTCCAACACATTTAGTGCGTTTGGGTGCAATGTCTCAAATGCATCAAAGCTTTCCAGATAAAGTTTTTGGACTTTCGGATCATACATTGAATAATAATGCTTGTTTGGGAGCAGTTGCCTTAGGAGCAAGTATTTTAGAGCGTCATTTTACCGATACCATGCAACGAACAGGTCCCGATATTGTATGCAGTATGGATGAAAATGCTTGTGCTGCACTGATTCAATCCTCAAATGAAATGTGGCAAATGCGTGGCGGTATCAAAGCTCCTGCACAAGAGGAGCAAGTGACTATTGATTTTGCTTTTGCTACCGTTTGTAGTATTGCTCCAATTCAAAAAGGAGAAATGTTAACTAAAGAAAATATTTGGGTAAAACGACCGGGTACGGGTAAAATTTTAGCAGAGCATTTCAATGATCTTTTAGGGAAAATTGCTTTAAGAGATATTCAAAATGACGAACAATTAGATTTTAAGGACTTCGAATAGAATGAAAAAAATAGTATTTCTAACAGGCACTCGTGCTGATTTT